>NZ_JBGLYK010000500.1:0-423 GCF_047304025.1 Pseudomonas sp. Pseusp97
GCTGGCCGCCGGGCTGCCCGCGCTGGCCCATGGCGCCGCACTCGAGGCGCAGATCCGCTGGACCCGCTACGGCATCCCGCATATCCAGGCCAGGGACGAACTGGGCCTGGGCTACGGCATCGGCTACGCCTACGCCCGCGACAACGCCTGCCTGCTGGCCGAGGAAGTCCTCACGGCGCGGGGCGAGCGCTCGCGCTACTTCGGCGTCGACGGCAGGACCTCCGCCGGCATCGGCAACCTGCCTTCGGACTTCTTCTACACCTGGCTCAACGACAACGAATCCCTGCGTCGCATGCGCAGCGCCCAGCCGCAACCGATCCGCGACCTGCTCGATGGCTACGCCGCCGGCTACAACCGCTGGCTGTGGGACACCCAGGCCGCCGGCACGCAGTGCGCGGGCAAGGCCTGGCTGCGCCCGCGCAC
>NZ_JBGLYK010000501.1:0-416 GCF_047304025.1 Pseudomonas sp. Pseusp97
GTCATCCTCGGCAAGCAGGCCATCGACAGCGACAACAACCAGACCGGCCAGATGCTGGCTGCGCTGACCGGCTACGCGCAGGGCACCTTCGCCTCCAAGGTCGAAGTGGCTGGCGACAAAGTCAACGTCACCCGTGAAATCGACGGCGGCCTGCAGACTGTTGCCCTGAACCTGCCGGCGATCGTCACCACCGACCTGCGCCTGAACGAGCCGCGCTATGCGTCGCTGCCCAACATCATGAAGGCGAAGAAGAAACCGTTGGAAACCTTCACCCCCGATGCGCTGGGCATCTCCACGGCCTCGACCGTGAAGACGCTCAAGGTGGAAGCGCCCGCCGCGCGCAGCGCCGGCATCAAGGTGAAATCGGTGGCCGAACTGGTCGAGAAACTGAAGAACGAAGCGAAGGTGATCTGATG
>NZ_JBGLYK010000502.1:0-412 GCF_047304025.1 Pseudomonas sp. Pseusp97
AGACGTCCACGTCGATGCCCTTGTACTGGCCCTTGGCGTCGGCATACGAGAAGCCGGGAAGACCGTCACTGATACCGCACTGCACGTAGCCTTTCTTCTTCACTGCATCCAGGGTGGCGCCAGCATGGGCGAGCCCGCTGATGCCAAACACAGCGGCGGTGGTCAGCACTGCCAGGGTGGATTTCACCATCTTCATCGATCTTCTCCGTTGCTTTTTTAGTGTTTTGGAGTCCCGGTTCCACCGCCGTACCCTCGTGAGGCACCAGCAAGACAACAAACGGGATGGAGACCTGAAGGTGAGTCTAGACGGCCTATGAAAAATCCTACGGACGCCGCGAACACACCTTCGAGCGCACAGGTCTTGCGCGCTGGAACGGGTCATCAAGGGATCATTGCGTGAAGGCGAAGGCCC
>NZ_JBGLYK010000503.1:0-380 GCF_047304025.1 Pseudomonas sp. Pseusp97
GCGAACTGGAAATCCAGCTGGGCGCCGGTCGGCAGGCTGGTGCCGGCGCGGCCCAGGGCGATGCGCGCGGAGGTCAGTCGACGCAGTTCCTGCCAGGGATTGGGGGTGAAGCTGTCGCTCATCGAAGACACCTCAGGCGAGTGGCGCTCAGGACAATTGCGCGAGCGCGTGGCGGAAGGCGCCGGGAAGCTGTCCGGCCATCTGCACGCGGCCGTCCTGCTGGCGGAGGATTTCCATGCGTTCCAGCCATGCCTCGAATTCCGGCGCGGGCTTGAGGCCCAGCGTCTGCCGCGCGTAGAGCGCGTCGTGGAACGAGGTGGTCTGGTAGTTGAGCATCACGTCGTCGGAGCCGGGGATGCCCATGATGAAGTTGATGCCGG
>NZ_JBGLYK010000504.1:0-375 GCF_047304025.1 Pseudomonas sp. Pseusp97
CAGGGATGGCCCGTCAACGCGGGCCCCTGGAACTCCGAAGAACCGAGGGTACTTTTCGCGAAGCGAAAAGCCGGATGGCAGGGGCGAGCCCTTTTGGTTCCTTTTGGGAGGGCGGCTATCCGACGTTTGCCAAAAGGGACTCGCCCGAGGGGGCGAAACAAAATGCTCGCGCGTATGCCGAAGCGGCGTGTACTCGCCGAACCGGAATCAGGGAGCTTTCGCAGGAAGGATCAAATCTCAAGATGTCTGGGCTTCGAGGCAGGTGTTCAGCGCCGCATCTACGTGCGCTCGTACTTCGTGTTTCGCCCCCTCGGGCGACCTACTTTGGCAAACGCCCCAAAGTAGGCAAAGGTCTTGCCCCGGACATCCGGTTTT
>NZ_JBGLYK010000505.1:0-371 GCF_047304025.1 Pseudomonas sp. Pseusp97
GCGGTGATCCCGCTGGCGGCCGAAGGTGGCCGCGCCGCCCTGCGCGCCAGCGGCAAGCTCGCCGAGTACCAGCACGTCATCGACACCATCCGCCGCTTCGGCGGGCACAAGACCAAGGCGGCGCAAAGCCTGGGCATGACCACCCGCGCGCTGCGCTACCGGCTCAACGCGATGCGTGAGCAGGGCGTGCAGGTGCAGTTCTGATTTCGTTTCCGCAGGGGAGACTTCCATGAGTTCGATCATGCAGGTGCAGCAGGACATGCTGGACCGGATGAACCGTTACGCCGACCTCGCCAGCGGCCCGGCCGTGCGGCCCGCTGCGCAGCCCTCCGGCAACGCGCCGGCACAGGGCATCGGCGCGAGCTTCGAGC
>NZ_JBGLYK010000506.1:0-369 GCF_047304025.1 Pseudomonas sp. Pseusp97
CCGTCGAGCGCACCCTGCCCGGCCTGATCGCCCACGGCCCGAGCCTGCGGCCGTTCCAGCTCGGCGTACCGGCGTTGGACGCCTTCCCCCGCGCACTCTGGGCACGCCTGTGCGCGCGGCGTCTGCGCCAGCAGAGCGCGTCCATGCTGGCCTATCCGGAACCTTGCGGTTACGGGCCACTGCGCGAGGCCGTCGCCGGCTATCTGGGCATCTCGCGCGGCATCGTCTGCGATCCCGCGCAGGTGTTCATCTGCGCCGGCTACCAGGGCGCACTGGACCTGATCAGCCGCACCCTGCTCGAACCCGGCCAGCGCTTCTGGCACGAGGACCCGGGCTATCCGCGCGGCCGCGAGCTGCTGCGCCGGGCTG
>NZ_JBGLYK010000507.1:0-368 GCF_047304025.1 Pseudomonas sp. Pseusp97
CTGATAATCAGTCGATCATCAGTCTTACATCACAAGCACCCACACGAATTGCTTGATTCAACTTGTTAAAGAGCGTTGGCTGAGGCTTTCGTCTCAACCGAGGCGCGCATTTTATGCTAACCTCTCTTTCCGTCAAGCTTTATTTTTCGAAAATTTCTTTTCTACTCAATCGCTTGTGCTTCAGCGAAGGAAACCTCCTCATCAGCGGGAGGCGCATTCTACAGCGATCAAACTCGCTGTCAACTACCTCGGCGATCTTCTTTTCAGCTCGCTGCCGGAGCAGCCAGAGAAAGCGGCAAGTGAATCACCTGCCCGACCACCACCCTCAACTAGAACCTCTGTAAGTACTTGATTTTCAAGTTCTTTCA
>NZ_JBGLYK010000508.1:0-364 GCF_047304025.1 Pseudomonas sp. Pseusp97
CTGCGGCGGATTCTCGGCCAGGGCCTGTTGCTGGCCCTGGGGCTGGCGCTGCTGCTCGGCCTGCTGGCGGTGCCGCTGACCGGACCGGCGCTTGCACTGATGCGCCCGTCGGCCGAGCTGGATGCGCTGGCCCGCGAGTTCTTCCACATCCGCCTGTTCGGCCTGCCGGCAGCGTTGGCCACCTACGCGCTGGTCGGCTGGTTCCTCGGCACGCAGAACGCCCGAGCGCCGCTGGCGATCCTGCTGACCACCAACCTCATCAACATCGTGCTCAGCCTGTGGTTCGTGATCGGCCTGGACTGGGGCGTCGCCGGCGCGGCGAAGGCCGCGGTGACCGCCGAATGGGGCGGTGCGCTGCTGGGCC
>NZ_JBGLYK010000509.1:0-362 GCF_047304025.1 Pseudomonas sp. Pseusp97
TCCAGGCGGACCGGCGCGGGCAGGCCGAGGGCTCCGACCAGGCGGCGGCCGACGTTGGAGTTGGCGAAGGCGATGTAGCGATCGGTCATGGAACGGGCTCCTGCACGGGTTCTCTAAAGTGCTGACCACTCTACGCAGCGGCGGGTTCGGCGCAATTGACCGCGCTGACCTGCGCAACGGCGGGGCGGCCAATGCGACACAAGCGGCTAAGGTTAGCCTTGACCGCACTTCAACGCTCACCCTTGTAGGAGCTCTGCATGACCCAACTGCGCCGGGTCGCCATCGTCGGCGGCAACCGAATTCCCTTCGCCCGCTCCAACACCGTGTATGCCACGGCGAGCAACCAGGAGATGCTGACCTCC
>NZ_JBGLYK010000050.1:0-29165 GCF_047304025.1 Pseudomonas sp. Pseusp97
CTCGCGAACGAATTCACCGACAGCTCCGGCGTTGGGCGGTTCGCGAGCAAGCTCGCTCCTACAGGTTATGAAACTCAATGACGAACCGCGTCCACCCCTGCGCCGACTCGCAGCGAATCTCCCCGCCATGGGCGCGGACGATGGAGCGGCAGATCGCCAACCCCAGTCCGGCATGTTCGCCCTTGCCTTCGCGGCGCGCCGGGTCGGCGCGATAGAAGCGGTCGAACAGGCGCGGCAGGCGGTCGGCGGGAATCTCCCGGCCGGGGTTCTCCACACTCAGCCGGCCCGGCTCCAGGCGTACGCGAATCTGTCCGCCGTCCGGGGTGAAGCGCAGGGCGTTGTCCAGCAGGTTGGCCAGTACCCGGCGCAGCAGCGCGCGGTCGCCCTGCACCGACAGCTCGCCGTCGCGCTCCAGGCGGATGGACTTCTCCTCGGCCAGCGGCCCGTAGAACTCCAGCAACTCGTCCACCTCGCCAGACAGTTCGAGCGGCTGGCTGCTGGGCGTCAGCAGGCCGTGGTCGGCCTTGGCCAGGAACAGCATGTCGTTGACCATCGCCGTGAGCCGCTCCAGTTCCTCCAGGTTGCCGTGCAGTGCCTCGCGGTAGTCCTCCAGGCTGCGCGGGCGCGACAACACCACCTGGGTCTGGGTCAGCAGTCCGGTCAGCGGCGTGCGCAGCTCGTGGGCGATGTCGGCGGAGAAGGCCGACAGGCGTTGGAAGGCTTCTTCCAGACGCGCCAGCATGGCGTTCAGCTCGCCGGCCAGGCCGCGCAGTTCCTGCGGCATCTGCCCGGCGTCGAGGCGGGTGGTCAGCGAGTGCGCGCTGACCTGCGCCGCCACCTCGCTCATGCGCCGCAGCGGGCGCAGGCTGGCGCGCGCGGCCCAGGCGCCGAGCAGGGCAGTGGCGAGAGCGGACAGGCCCATGGTCATCCAGATCAGCCGCTGCATGCGCTGCAGGAAGTGCTGGTGGTGGGTGATGTCGAGGATCAGCGTCAGCTGCGCGCCGTCGCGCTGCCGGGCATCCAGCGGGGCTTGGAGTTCGCGGAAGGACTGCTCCTCGCCGTTGGCCATGTTCATCGCCGGGCGCTGTTCGAACCAGCTGGCGCCGTCCGCGCCCTGCAGGCGCAGGCCGAGGTCGGGGTGGCGCCGCAGTTCGCGGCGCAGCTCGGCGGTGTGCGGTGCCAGCTGGTCCGGGCCGCGAACATCGTTCAGCACGTCGCGGAAGATCGCCAGCTTGCCGGCCATCAACTGGTGGTCCAGCTCGATGAAGTGCGCCTCGCTGGCGCGGCTGAAGATGATCCCGGCCAGCAGCGACACGGCGGCGGTGCAGGCGGCGAACAGCAGGCTCAGGCGCAGGCCGAGGGACAGGCGCGCGCTCATGCTTCGCGCTCCTCCAGCACGTAGCCCATGCCGCGCACGGTGTGGATCAGGCGTTGCGGGAAGTCGTCGTCGACCTTGGCGCGCAGGCGGCGGATGGCGACTTCGATGACGTTGGTGTCGCTGTCGAAATTCATGTCCCACACCTGGGAGGCGATCAGCGACTTGGGCAGTACCTCGCCGCTGCGGCGCAGCAACAGTTCCAGCAGGGCGAATTCCTTGGCGGTCAGGTCGATGCGCTTGCCGGCGCGCTGCACGCGGCGGCGCAGCAGGTCCAGCTCCAGGTCGGCGAGCTGCAGGGTGGTTTCCTGAATCTGCTGGCCGCCACGACGCAGCAGTGTGCGTACGCGGGCCAGCAGTTCGACGAAGGCGAAGGGCTTGACCAGGTAATCGTCGGCGCCCAGTTCCAGGCCGCGCACGCGGTCTTCAACGGCATCGCGGGCGGTGAGGAACAGTACGGGCACAGCGCTGCCGGTCTGGCGCAGCGCCTGGAGGATCTGCCAGCCGTCGCGGCCGGGCAGCATCACATCGAGGATCAGCAGGTCGTGTTCGCCGGCCAGGGCCAGTTGCAGGCCTTCGTCGCCGTCGGCGGTCAGGTCGACGGCGAAGCCGGCCTCGCTCAGGCCCTGCTGCAAGTACTGGCCGATGCGTGGTTCGTCTTCGACGATGAGCAGTTTCATCCGGGTATCCATTGGCGCGCACGGCGCGCAGCTGTCATCAGGGTAACGGGGCGGCCAGCGAACTGACAGTGTCGGTCGTGCGGACTGGCGGCGTGTTCATTTTCCAGCGTCATCGAGGAGCCTGCCATGCACCTGATCATTTCCACGCTGTTTGCCGTGCTGTTCTTCCCCGCCACGCCAGCGCTGGCCGACGGAGGAGGGGACATCACCTTCCAGCGCATGCAGGAACAAGCCGCCACGGCGCGCCAAGCCTGCTGAATCCGATTCATCGTGCTGCCCCTTGCCCGCCCTTCGGCGGGCTTTTTTCGCCCTCCTTATACCCCGCGCCGGGCGCAGGAGCGCCAAGCTGACAGACTTGTAATCTTCTCGACAGCTAACCCTCAGCCGCCGACAGCGACCATGGCAACAGACCTTAAAGGAGAGTCGCCATGTCCCTGCGTCATCTGCTCCAAGCTTCCATCCTCGGCCTCGCCGCCGCTGTCAGCCTGCCGGTCCTGGCCGATGCCGGGCACGCCTACGACTTCGGCAAGCCGGCCAAGGCCGCCCAGGCCACCCGCACCGTGGAGATCAAGCTGGGCGAGATGTTCTTCGAGCCCGAAAGCATTGACGTCAAGCCGGGCGAGACCGTGCGCTTCGTCATCCACAACACGGGCAGTCTGCTGCACGAATTCAACCTGGGCAGCGCCGCCATGCACGCCGGCCACCAGAAGGAAATGCAGCAGATGATGGACTCCGGGATGCTCACCCCCACCGGCATGCAGCACGACATGAGCCAGATGGACCATTCGAAGATGGGCCATGGCGACCAGCCGATGGGCCAGGTGATGAAGCACGACGACCCCAACAGCGTGCTGGTGGAGCCGGGCAAGACCGCCGAGCTGACCTGGACCTTCAACAAGGCCACCAGCCTGGAGTTCGCCTGCAACATTCCGGGGCACTACCAGGCCGGCATGGTCGGCAAACTGACCGTCAAGCCCTGAGCGGGAGTGCCTCGATGATCCGCGCAAGGGAATGGGCCCTGGGGGCGCTGCTGCTGGCACCGTTGGCGGTGCAGGCGGGCGTGTATGACCTGACGATCGGCGAGGGCGATCTGAAGCTCTCCGATGGCGCCCGCAAGGCGCTCACCGTGAATGGCCGCACGCCCGCGCCGGAGCTGCGCTTCAAGGAGGGCGAGGATGTCGAGCTGCGGGTCACCAACACCCTCGACCGCGATACCTCGCTGCACTGGCACGGGCTGATCCTGCCCTACACCCAGGATGGCGTGCCGGGCATCAGCTTCCCCGGCATCAAGCCTGGCGAGACCTTCACCTACCGCTTCACTGTCAAGCAGTCCGGCACCTACTGGTACCACGCCCACAGCGACTTCCAGGAGATCGAGGGGCTCTACGGCCCGCTGGTGATCGAGCCAAAGGCGCGTGAGCCGTATCGCTACGACCGCGAGTACACCCTGCTGCTGGCCGACTGGCACGACACGAAACCTGAAACCGTGTTCGCCAACCTGAAGAAGCAGAGCGACTACTACAACCGCAACCAGCGCACGCTGGGCGATTTCATCGCCGACGCCAGCGCCAATGGCTTCATGGCGACCCTGCGCGACCGCCTGGACTGGGGCGGCATGCGCATGACGCCGACGGACATCGCCGATATCGCCGGCTTCCGCTTCCTGGTCAACGGCCAGGACAGCGAGCAGAACTGGACCGGCCTGTTCAAGCCCGGCGAGCGGGTGCGCCTGCGCATCATCAACGGCTCGGGCATGAGCTACTTCGACCTGCGCATTCCCGGCCTGAAGATGACCGTGGTGCAGGCCGACGGCAACGATGTGCAGCCGGTGACGGTGGACGAGCTGCGCATCGCCGTGGCTGAGACCTACGACGTGATAGTCCAGCCGCAGGAAGACCGCGCCTACACCTTCTTCGCCGAAGCCATGGACCGCAGCGGTTACGCCCGCGCCACCCTGACACCGCGCGCCGGGTTGCAGGCCGCGGTGCCGGCACTGCGCGAACGGCCGCTGCTGACCATGACTGACATGGGCATGAACCACGAGGGCATGGATCACAGTGGCATGGCGATGGCGGGGCAGCGCGGTGACTCGAAGCAGTCGGACATGGCCGGGATGGATCATTCGAATATGCAGGACATGGACCATTCGCAGATGGCGGGCATGGATCACTCGGCCATGGCGGCGCCGAAGTCCGACTACGCACCGGGCAGCGGGCTGACGCCGCAGCCGGCCGAGCCGGGCAACCGCCTGCTGGTCTATGCGGACCTCAAGGCCATGCGCCCCTACGCCGACTATCGCGCGCCGGACCGCACCATCGAGTTCCGCCTGACCGGCAACATGGAGCGCTACTTCTGGTCCATCGACGGCAAGAAGTACTCCGAGGCCGAGCCGATCCGCCTGACCTATGGCGAGCGGGTGCGCATCCGCTTCGTCAACGACACCATGATGACCCACCCCATGCACCTGCACGGCATGTGGATGCAGCTGGACAAGGGCAACGGCCGCTTCAACCCGCTCAAGCACGTGGTCAGCGTGGCGCCGGGCAGCACCCTGGACGTCGACGTGCCCGCCGACGCGCTGGGCGAATGGGCCTTCCACTGCCACCTGATCTACCACATGGCCGCCGGCATGATGCGCAAGGTCATAGTCGAGCCGGCTCCCGCCAGCGCCAGCCTCTGAGGAACCGCCATGAAACGCATAGCAACGGTGGCCTGCGCGGCGACCCTGGGCCTGGCCTTGCCCGCGCAAAGCGCCGAGATGGACGACATGCCCATGGGCTCGCTGCTGATCCAGCGCCTGGAAAGCCGCTTCCACGGCAACGACCAGGCGCTGGGCTGGGAAGCCCAGGGCTGGTACGGCACCGACTACCAGAAGCTGCGCCTGAAGCTGGAGGGCGAGCGCGATGCCGGCGGCCCCACCACCGACAACGAGGTGCAACTGCTTTACCAGCGCATGGTCGCGGACTTCTGGGACTGGCAGGTGGGCGTGCGCCACGACGACCAGCCTGGGCCGTCGCGCAGCTACGCGGCGCTGGGCATCCAGGGCCTGGCGCCGCAGTGGTTCGAGGTGGACGCCAATCTGTTCCTCAGCGAGCGCGGCGATCCGTCCCTGCGCGTGGAGACCGAGTACGAGCTGCTGCTGACCCAGCGGCTGATCCTCGAACCTTCGCTGGAATACAACCTGGCATTGGCCGATGACCGCGACATCGGCGTGGGCGCCGGCGGCAGCGAACTGGAGGCGGGTCTGCGCCTGCGCTACGAGCTGCGCCGGGAGTTTGCGCCGTACTTCGGCTACGTCTGGAGCAGGACATACGGCCGCAGCGGCGACATCGCCCGCGCCGAAGGCGAGGACGACGAGGAGGGTTATTGGGTCGCGGGCGTGCGGATGTGGTTCTGACGCCTCGGCTGCTCTTCGTAGGAGCGAGCTTGCTCGCGAAAGGAATTCCCGGCAGCTCCGGTGCCTGGGCGGTTCGCGAGCAAGCTCGCTCCTACAGGGTTCGCCGCTGGGCAATCAGCCCGTCCGCTGCCTGCTGAAAGGATCGGCGGATTTGTATACACTCGCCGCCTCGCGCCACCACCCGCATCGCCGATCCAGCAGGTCCTCCCCATGCAGCATCCCGCCGAACACTCGCCCCTGGGCAAATCCAGCGAATACGTCTCCACCTACGCGCCGGAGCTGCTGTTCCCGATCTCCCGCACCACCAAGTGGGCGGAGCTGGGCCTGACCGCGCAGACCCTGCCGTACCAGGGCGTGGACCTGTGGAACTGCTATGAACTGTCCTGGCTGACCGCCTCGGGCAAGCCGGTGGTGGCCATCGGCGAATTCGCGATTCCCGCGCAGTCGCCGAACATCATCGAGTCCAAGTCCTTCAAGCTCTACCTCAACTCGCTGAACCAGACCGCCTTCGACAACGCCGACGCCGTGCGCGCGGTGATGGAACGTGACCTGTCCGCAGCCGCCGGCGCGCCGGTAGGCGTGCGTGTGCGTGGTCTGGACGAGGTGGCGAGCGAGGGCGTTGCAATCATCGAAGGCACCTGCATCGACGACCTGGACGTCGCGGTGGAGAGCTACGATCACCCGCGTCCGGAACTGCTGCGCTGCGACGACACCCGGCGCGTCGAGGAGGTGCTCTACAGCCACCTGCTCAAATCCAACTGCCCGGTCACCGGCCAGCCGGACTGGGGCACCCTGGTCGTGGAATACGCCGGCCCCGCGCTGGACGCCGCGAGCCTGCTGGCCTATGTCGTTTCCTTCCGCCAGCACCAGGACTTCCACGAGCAGTGCGTCGAGCGCATCTACCTCGACCTGCAGCGCCTGCTGCAGCCGTCCCGCCTGACCGTCCATGCGCGCTACGTGCGTCGCGGCGGGCTGGACATCAACCCCTACCGCAGCAGCGAAGCCGTGCAGCCGGACAATCGCCGGCTGGTGCGCCAGTAAGCGTCGTAAAACGCAGACACGAAAAACCCGGCCTAGGCCGGGTTTTTCGTGTCCGGGAAAGCGAGTCCGGGATCAGATCCCCATGTTCGCCAGGCTCTGCACGATGGAGCGCAGCGTTCCAGCCAGCGTCGGATGGCTCGCCTCGAAGCGCTCCACGGCGAGGTTGACGTTGTCCATCAGGGTCTCGTCGGCCAGCGCCTCTTCATTGGCCAGCTGCAGCTCGATGTCCTTGATCAGGGCTTGCAGCGATTCGCGCTCTTCCACGTTCAGCGGCGGCTGGCGCTCCAGCTGGTCGCGCAGGGCCTGGAGTTCTTCCTGGAGGCGTTGTGTCGGCATGGTGGTGTCCTTCTGCGGTACGTACGCAAAGATGGACCTCGCCCGGCGGGGAAAAGGTCCATCGCCATGCCTTTGAGCTTAACCCGCCGCGCGCACCCTTGCCTGATGCCGATCAATTCGCAGCAGGCGTTCGAGCAGCGGGAAGAAGTGCTCCAGCTCCGGTGCGCGCATGGCCGGGTCCTTGCCCAGGTCATCCAGGCGGCGCAGGGTCAGGGCGTCCTGGGAGAAAGGCGCGTTGAGGAAAGCGCTGGCGCCGCGCTCGTCGAACGGGCCGCCCTGCAGCGCCAGGCTCTGCCGCGACGCCCAGGACAGGCCGGCGTGATAGGCCGGATCGATCGCGCAGAGATAACGCTTGGCGGCTACGTGCAGGCGGATCGGCTGCCAGACGGATTCGGGCAGCAGCTCTCGCAGCAGGTGGGCGCCAAACTCCTCGTGGCGCTGGTCCTGCTCATCGATCAGCTGCGGGTCTTCATAGAGATGGCCGATGTCGTGGAGCAGGGCGGCGATCACCAGGCTGTCGGAGCAACCGGCACGCTCGGCCAGGGTGGCGCACTGCAGCGCGTGTTCGGCCTGGCTGACGGCTTCGCCGTAAGGCTCGGCGCCGTGGCTGGCGAAGCGCTCGGCCAGCTCGTCGAGGAAGCGGTGGCGCTGTTGCCTCATGGTTTCTCTCCTTTCAGGCGGCGGCCGGCGATGTCCTGCAGGCAGGAATCCAGCTCGCCCAGGTGATCGATGACCGAGTGCACGCCGAGGCGGTACAGGCCCAGCGTGGCCTGCGCGCGCAGGCGGTCGCGGTCGAGGTTGCCGAGGGCATCCCAGTCGCCTGGCGCGTGGCCGCACAGGGGGCCGCTGGCGGCCAGGCCAATTGTCCACAGGCCGGCATTGAGACCCGCCTGGAGCAGGCGCGGCTGGCCGCTGACCAGTACGCAGCCGTCCAGGTGCGGGCTGTCCAGCTGCATCAGCGCCTGCCAGCAGCAGTCCGGCGCGGGCCAGGGGCGGCCGGCGATGTCCAGCCCGCTGGCCAGATGATCGTCGAGGGCGGTGGCGAGGTGCAGCGCGGTGGCGTTGGGCAGTTCATCGAGCCAGGCGCAGGGGACGCTGCGCTGGTTCAAAACCCGCAGCGCGTCGAGGGCGCCGGGAGTGGCCTCGGCGTGGGCCTGGGCAGCCTCGTCCAGGGCGGAGTGGAAGCGGCTGCGCTCCTGGGCTCCGGCGCTGCGCCCCAGCACGTGGTCGAGGGCGTTGTGCGGCGGCAGGGCGGCGGCTTCGAGCAGGCGCTCCGGTGGACAGTCGGGGCAGGTGCGTTGCAGGGCTACCGGCAGCGTCCTTGCGCCGAAGTCCACCAGGTCGCCCGACAGTCCGAACAGCAGGGTCGTGAAGCGCGGAAGGTCGGCGGTCGCAGGCATGGTGGGCTTTCTGATAATTGGTCTAGGCCAGCCTAGCGGGCCAATGTGACGGTCCGATGAAGTGCGCCGGCATGCCGTTATAATCGCCGCGCCTTTTTGCGGAAGACGCCCATGTCGGTCGAACCCATGCCCCACTACCTGCGCATCCGCGACCAGCTGGCGCAGGACATCGCCAACGCCTCCCTGAGCCAGCGCCTGCCCGCCGAGCGTGAGTTGGCCGAACGCTTCGGCTGTACCCGCGTGACCCTGCGCGAGGCGCTGCAGCAACTGGAGACCGAAGGCGTGCTGTACCGCGAGAACCGCCGCGGCTGGTTCGTCTCGCCGCCGCGCATTCGTTACAACCCGACCCGCACCACGGGTTTCATGGATTATGTGGCGGCCCAGGGGCGGGTGCCGCGTACCGAGGTGCTGACCGCAGAGCTGCGTGTCGCCGGGCCGGGGCTTGCGCGGCGCATGGGGCTGGACGAGGAGGCCGAGGTATTCCGCATCCTGCGCCGCCGTTGGGTCGACGAGCGGCCGGTGATGCTGGAGGAAATCACCCTGGACGCCAGCTGGTGTCCGGGGCTGCTCGATTTCGGGCTGGATACCTCGCTCACCCGCGTGCTGCGCGAGGAGCTGGGGCTGACCCTGGAACGTTCGGAGCTGACCCTGCATTCCACCGCCCTGGTGGATGCACGGGCGACGCCGCTGCAGCTGACGCCGGGCTCGCCGGGCCTCTATGTGGAGCGCGCGAGCTATGTCGGGGATGGCCGGCTGGTGGAGTGGGATCAGGAGTTCTGGCGCTCCGATGCGCTGGAAATTGTCATCGACGCACGGTATCCCGACTGAAGTGGCACTATGCTTTCAACTGGAAGCAAGCGAAACGGTCCGTGACGCCGAATCGAAATCCTGTGAGATCGAGCCGGGTCTGCAAAACCGTTGCGCCTCTATATAATCTGCCCGCATAGCGGGGCCGCCAAGGCTGGCCCGATTGTCATTCACTGGAGAATTCCCGATGCGCCCACTAGGCGTCCAATGGACCAAACGCTGCTGCAGCCTGATCGCCGCCGCCGGACTTGCCACGCTCCCGCTCCTGGCCCAGGCCGCCAGCGAAGACGACCCGTGGGAAAGCGTCAACCGCCCGATCTTCACCTTCAACGATACCCTGGACACCTACGCCCTCAAGCCGTTGGCCCAGGGTTACCAGTACGTGACCCCGAATGTCGTGCAGGACGGCGTGCACAACTTCTTCGGCAACATCGGTGACGTGAAGAACCTGGTCAACGACCTGCTGCAGCTGAAGTTCCACGATGCCGGCGTCGACACCAGCCGCCTGCTGTTCAACACCACCTTCGGCCTGGCCGGTTTCATCGACGTGGCCACCCACATGGGGCTGCGTCGCAACGACGAGGACTTCGGCCAGACCCTCGGCCATTACGGCGTTGGCAGCGGTCCCTACGTGATGCTGCCGCTGCTGGGCCCGAGCACCCTGCGAGATGCGCCGTCGCTGATCCCGGACTCCTACACCGGCCCGTACCCGTACATCGACAACGTGCCGGTGCGTAACAGCCTGCGCGCCGTCGATGTGGTCGATACCCGCGCCGATCTGCTCAAGTCCGAGAAGCTGATCAGCGGCGACAAGTACAACTTCATCCGCAACGCCTACCTGCAGAACCGCGAGTTCAAGGTCAAGGATGGCGAAGTCGAAGACGACTTCTGATCCTTCCGCGCGCAGATCCTTCCTCTCCTCCAGCCCGCGCCATTCGTGGCGCGGGCGGCGCCTGCTTGAACCCTTGAGCGGATGGGAGTAGTGTCTGCGCCTTGTCGCGACCGACCCGCGCCGCTGTTCCCTAGAATGAGCGCCAAACCACAACCCCGGCGCCGTTTGCCTGGATGACCCATGCACAAAGCCAGTGCCTCGCTGCTGATTATCGATGACGACGACGTCGTCCGCGAAAGCCTCGCCGCCTACCTGGAAGACAGCGGATTCAAGGTCACACAGGCCACCAACGGCCTGGAAGGCCTGAAAGTCTTCGAGCACCAACTCCCCGATCTGGTGATCTGCGATCTGCGCATGCCGCAGATGGACGGCCTCGAGCTGATCCGTCGCGTCAGCGAGATGGCGGTGGAAACCCCGGTGATCGTGCTCTCCGGCGCCGGCGTGATGAGCGATGCCGTCGAGGCCCTGCGCCTGGGCGCCGCCGACTACCTGATCAAGCCGCTGGAAGACCTCGCCGTCCTGGAGCACTCGGTACGCCGAGCCCTGGATCGCGCCTACCTGCGCTCGGAAAACCGCCGTTACCGCGAGAAGCTGGAAACCGCCAACCGCGAACTGCAGGCCAGCCTGAACCTGCTGCAGGAAGACCAGAACGCCGGTCGCCAGGTGCAGATGAACATGCTCCCGGAGACACCGTGGGAATCAGAGGGGCTGGTGTTCTCGCACCAGATCATCCCGTCGCTGTACCTCTCGGGTGACTTCGTCGACTACTTCCGCGTGGACGCCCGCCGCATCGGCTTCTACCTGGCCGACGTTTCCGGCCACGGCGCGTCTTCGGCCTTCGTCACCGTGCTGCTGAAGTTCATGACCACGCGGCTGCTGTACGAATCCAAGCGCAACGACAGGCTGCCGGAGTTCAAGCCGTCGGACGTCCTCGGCCACATCAACCGCGGATTGATCAACTGCAACCTGGGCAAGCACGTGACCATGCTCGGTGGCGTGATCGACCTGGAAACCGACCGTCTGACCTACAGCATCGGCGGTCACCTGCCATTGCCGGTGCTCTACGTCGACGGCGAAGCCCGCTACCTCGAAGGCCGTGGCCTGCCGGTGGGGCTGTTCGACGAAGCGACATACGAGGATCATGTCCTTGATCTTCCCAAGTCCTTCAGCCTTTCCTTGTTCTCGGACGGAATTCTCGACGTCCTTCCGGGATCTACGTTGAAGGAAAAGGAAACGGCCCTGCCCGAGCAGGTCGTCGCCGCCGGCGGAACCCTGGATGGCCTGCGCCAAGTCTTCGGACTGGCCAAGTTGTCCGAGATGCCGGATGATATTGCCTTGCTGGTGTTGAGCAGGAACCTTGCATGAGTACCGGTAAAATCCAGTTCGCCGAGCAGGATGGCTCGTTTGTCCTGAAGTTCGTGGGCGAAGTCCGACTGACCCTGTGTTCGGCGCTGGATGCCACCATTGAAAAAATCTTCGCCGCGTTGAATTTCTCGGCGATCATCATCGATCTCACGGAAACCCAGAGCATCGACAGCACCACGCTGGGCCTCCTGGCGAAGCTGTCCATTCTCTCGCGGCAGAAGGTCGGCCTGTTGCCCACGCTGGTCACCACCAACGCGGACATCACCCGGCTGCTGCAGTCGATGGGCTTCGACCAGGTGTTCAACATCGTCGATCGCCCGATTCCGTGCTCGGATTGCCTGACCGATCTGCCTCCCCAGGACCAGTCCGAAGAGGTGGTGCGCGGCAAGGTGCTCGAAGCCCACCGTATCCTGATGGGCCTGAACGAGACCAACCGCGAGGCCTTCCACGATCTGGTGAGCGCCCTCGAGCGCCACTGATTCGATGAGCCCAAATGCAAACCGGCGCCCTGGGGCGCCGGTTTGCATTCGCTCGTCCGCCGTTTTCAGCGGCCTGCGAGCAGCGCCTCGAGCTTCTCCTGGTCGCGGGCGAACAGGCGGATGCCTTCGGCCAGCTTCTCGGTGCCCATGGCGTCTTCGTTCATCTGCCAGCGGAATGCGCTCTCGTCCAGTACCTGGCGCGCTTCGCCGCCGCCCGGCTGCAGTGCGCGCGGCAGCTCGCCCTGGGCGTCGGCCAGCTGTTGCAGCAGGTCCGGGCTGATGGTCAGGCGGTCGCAACCGGCGAGTTGCTCGATTTGCCCGAGGTTGCGGAAGCTGGCGCCCATCACCACGGTTTCGTAGCCGTTGGCCTTGTAGTAGCGATAGATCCGCGAGACCGACTGCACGCCCGGATCTTCCGCGCCCACGTAGTCGCGGTTGTTGGCCTTCTTGTACCAGTCATAGATGCGCCCGACGAAGGGCGAGATCAGGAACACGCCGGCATCGGCGCAGGCAGCGGCCTGGGCGAAGGAGAACAGCAGGGTCAGGTTGGTCTGGATGCCTTCGCGCTCCAGTTGCTCGGCGGCGCGGATGCCTTCCCAGGTGGAGGCGATCTTGATCAGCACGCGGTCGCGGCCGATGCCCTGCTGGTCGTACAACTCGATCAGGCGGTGGGCGCGTTGCAGGGTGGCGTCGGTATCGAAGGACAGGCGGGCGTCCACTTCGGTGGAAATGCGCCCTGGAATGACGCCCAGGATGTCCTTGCCCACGGCAACGGCGAAGCGGTCGCAGGCCAGGCCCGCGTCACCCTGCGCGCCTTCGGTGGCGCGGGCCAGATGCTCGGTGTAGCGGGGAAGGGCGGCGGCCTTCAGCAGCAGTGACGGGTTGGTGGTGGCATCCACCGGCCTCAGGCGGGCAATGGCGTCGAAATCGCCGGTATCGGCGACAACCGTGGTGTATTGCTTGAGTTGTTCCAGCTTGGAGGTCATGGCGCGTCTTCCATAGAGAGTGCATCGACCTTACCCGAGGCCGATGCGCCACTCAACGGGACTCAATGACCGGCGAGAAGTTCTCCCGCCTGATCGAGCAGGCCCAGGGAATCCTTGGTCTTGTGAACGTCCACCGAGAGCAGCTGGCGGAAGCGTCGCGCCCCCGGGAATCCCTGGGCCAGGCCGAGCACGTGGCGGGTCACGTGGTGCATCGCGCCGCCCTCGGCGATGTGCCGCTCGATGTACGGGCGCATCCGCGCCAGGGCTTCGGCGCGGGTGATCGCCGGTTCCTGCGAGCCATACAGCGCGGCGTCGACCTGGGCCAGCAGGTAGGGGTTGTGGTACGCCTCGCGGCCGAGCATCACGCCGTCGAAAACCTGCAGGTGCTCGCGGCATTCCTCCAGGGTCTTGATGCCGCCGTTGAGGACGATTTCCAGCTCCGCGAAGTCGCGCTTGAGCTGCGCGGCAATGTCGTAGCGCAGCGGTGGGATTTCGCGGTTCTCCTTCGGTGACAGGCCCTCGAGGATGGCGATGCGTGCGTGCACGGTGAAGCTGCGACAGCCGGCGTCGCGCACCTGGCCGACGAAGTCGCAGAGCTCTTCGTAGCTGTCGCGGCCGTTGATGCCGATGCGGTGCTTGACCGTCACCGGGATCGATACGGCGTCACGCATGGCTTTCACGCAATCCGCCACCAGCGCCGGATGGCCCATCAGGCAGGCGCCGATCATGTTGTTCTGCACGCGGTCGCTGGGGCAGCCGACGTTGAGGTTCACTTCATCGTAGCCAGCCTGCTCGGCCAGCTTCGCCGCAGCCGCCAGGTCCGCCGGATTGCTGCCACCCAGTTGCAGCGCCAACGGGTGCTCGCACTCGTCGTGGCGCAGGAAGCGCGCGGCGTCGCCATGCAGAAGGGCGCCTGTGGTGACCATTTCCGTGTAGAGCAGGGCATGGCTGGAAAGTTGGCGCAGGAAAAATCTGCAGTGGCGGTCAGTCCAATCCATCATCGGCGCCACGGAGAAGCGGCGGGAGGGCTCGGGGCGCGGGGGCTGGTTGCTCATGGTGTCGTCAACTTGTAAGCGCAGCCCCCTAGAACGGGGATTCGGAGGCTGGCCGGAAAAAAGGGCCGACAGTTTACTCTTCGTCAAGGCAGGCTGCACCTCGGATGCCAATCGCCCGGCTGCATGTCGGCCAATTGTTTCAGCAGATTGCAGGCGCCGTGTATAGTGCCGCGTCACTCTGGTCGAGCCTCGCACGCGTCATGCAGATCCAACGAATTGCACAGGGATTGAAAGTAATAGGTACCGTCCTCGCCGGCATGCTGCTGGTGAGTCTGCTCCTGGGGCGATTCTGGTGGCCCACCGATTCGGGCAACTGGGAGAAGACTCTGCGGCTGATGACGGTCCTGGCTGTGCTGGCGGGGTCGGTGGCGCTGATTCGTGAGCGGGCGCGCTGGATGTCCGCGCTCTTCGTGTTGTTCGGCCTGTTCTGGCTCGGCTTGCTGGCGAATGCATTGGCGGCTGATTCCTCCAGTTCGGTGCGCCAGTTGCTGATGATCCTGCTGTTCAGCCTGGTGGTGATCGGGGCGGGCGGAGCGGATGGCCGATTCTGGCGCTTCGTGCTTGGGCTCGGTGCGATTGCCGGCGCCGGCTTCGCTGCGTTCTCGCTGCTGTACAAGGCGCATCTGGGGGAGTTTTCCTTCGCTTACCGGACCATGAACATCCATGATTCCGGCGTGCCGGGCGTGGCCGATTTCGGCATTACCATCGAAGCCGGGATGAACTATGCCTTCAGTTTCATCGTCGCGCTCTGGCTGGCCCTGCGCAGCCGCCGCTGGCCCCTGTTTTCCCTGTGGTCGCTGTGTGCGCTGCTGCAAGGCATCTATATCTATTTCACCTTTTCGCGAGCCGCCTGGATGGCTGCGCTGATCGGTGCTGTGGCGCTCGTACTGGTGGCTGCAGAAGGGCGGATGCGCAAGGCTGCTTTGGGCCTGCTCGGCCTGGGTGGGATCGTGGCGGCAATCGTTGGTTATCGGCAGCTGGCCTACGAGTTCGGCTCGCGCGGGCTGACCCATCGGGACGAGGTCTGGCGTGCGGTCATCGAGCGCGTCGGCGAGCACTGGTGGTTCGGTCACGGGGCGCACACTGAGCTGGGCAACGTGGCGCTGAGCACCGGGCAGGTGGTGCACAACCCCCACAGCCTCTATCTGGAGGTGCTGTATCAGTTCGGCGCGGTGGGGCTGGCGTCGCTGGTGGTGATGCTGCTGGCCAGCCTGTGGACGCTCTGGCGCAGTCGCGCGAGCATGGCGCCGCTATGGTTCTCGGTACTGGCGGCGTCGATGGTGGTGTTCATGGTGGAGATGCACTTCTTCGTCGCGGCGCCGAACGTCGTCTGGATGTGGCTGTGGCTACCGCTGGCCGGCGCTCTGGGGGCGGCATCCCGGCAATACGGGGCGCCCCGCAAGGCGCCGGTGTCTCCTGCCCTGGATGCCCAGGCCGCCTGATCAGGCGTGGCTGAACAGCCGGCGCCAGCCGCCGGCGCTGGCCTTGCTGCGGCGCGTATCGGCGGCGCGCTCGGCCGGCTCGAAGACCACGTTGAACAGCCGACGGTAGTGGCCTTCCGGGCAGCTCAACTTCTCCACGCCGTGCCACGCGTTCTCGGTGTTCTTGAACAGGAAACTGCGGTTATCGCGGATGTCGCAGCCGATCGCCTGCTCGAAGTCGTTCAGGTCGGGATTGTCCTGCTGCACTTTCTTGCCCTTCAGTACCAGGATCGAACCGCCCCATTCGGGCTGCCAGTCGGCCGAGGTATTGAAGTAGAAGATGTGAGTGCCGAGCTTGGTGTAGCTGTCGCGGTGCGGCGAGACCTCGGAGCCGGCGACGCCCACGTGCCAGGCGAAACGCACGACGAAATCCTCCACGCCGAGCATCCGCCTGGCGAACGCGGCGTATTCGGAGTTGCCCTGCAGTTCGAGCATGAACTGCTGCCAGACGACCGGCAGGTCGCTCAGTGCGACTACCCCTTCGCTGCCGGCTTTGCGGTCGTTGTAGATCGACTGCTCGTAGGCCAGGTAGTAGCGGTTGTGGGGGCGCTGTCCGTAGGCGCGCTCGATGCCGTTGTGCTTCTCGAACATGGCCAGGCTGGGGAAGTTGTCGTACAGGGCCTGGAAGGCTTGCGGTCGCAGGACGTCCTGGAAGGAAAACCAGGGGAAAGGTTGCTGGAGCGTGAAGTCTTCCGTGGCGAAATCGCGCAGCATGCGATCGTCGAGAAATAGCGACATGGGAGCGGCCTTGAGGGGAGGGTCCAGTGAGTTCCATCTGGGCGGAAAAATGGCATTCCGCCATACCTCGTATTGTAGTTGTTACAAACGATTTCGGTCCATATCCCGCCGCTCGGTTCAGGGGGCGAATGCTACGCTCCAGGGCACATTCCACAGGGGAGTCAGTCGATGAGGCTGCGATGGATACTGCTTTTTGCGCTGCTGGCGGGATGTTCTTCGCCGGCCAAACTCAAGGAGGAGGCGCCAGCGTTGCGGCTGGCGAGCGGCAAGTCGCCCTCGGTCTACATGACCTGCCTGTTGCCGAAGTGGCAGGCCATACGCCCTTCGGCAGCGGTAAAGGAAGTCCGTTTCGGCTACCGGCTGCTGGTGCCGGCTTCCTCGGGCGATACCGCCCAGGTGTTGCTGGAGACGACGGCGACGGACAAGGGTAGCGATGTGGTGCTCTATCGCCGTAGTCCGCCAAGTCCGGACGACGCCATCACCCTGGCGGCGCGCAGTTGCCTGTAGCGACTCAAGCAGCGTCTCGTCTACCACTAAGGAACGATAGCCGCCGGGTGCAGCAGGCGGCCTAATGGCTCTGACAAGAATAATCGGGCTCCCCGGCAGCGTGCCTGCGCTGCGCTGCGGTAGGGCCCGCCAGAAGAGAGCTGCTGCCATGGATATCGCGCGTCCGCGTATCGTCCTCATCCTTACCCTGCAGACCTGCGGCCTGGTGCTGCTGTTCATCGCCCAGGCGCTGGGCGGCTGGCCGCTGTCGCTGTGCCTGTTGCTGGCCGCGGGGCTGCTCTGGGGCCCGTGGTTCATCCGCGAGAAGGCAGCGCCGGCTGGCGCCTTGGCGGTGCTGCCGGATGTCGCCGAGCTGACCCGCGAGCTGTCCCAGGGCACCAGTCGCAATGCGCTGTCCGCCGCCGGGGTGTCCTTCTCGGTGCAGCGCCTGGTGGAAAAGCTGGAGTCCCAGGTGGTGGCCGCCGAGCAGATCGTGGGGAGCGCCGAGGTGATGATCCACACCGAGCGGGCCACTTCGAACCTCGCTCGCCAGGCGAAGGAGGCCGCGACCCTCGCCCGCGCCGGCAGTGATAGCGGGCGCAGCGAGTTGCAGGCCGCTATCGATTGCATGCGCCAGCTGAGCCAGCGCGCCAGCGCCAGCCGAGCCCTGATCGAGTCGCTGAATGCGCGCAGCGAGGACATCCAGCGCGTCACCCAGGTAATCCAGTCCATCGCCAGCCAGACCAACCTGCTGGCCCTCAACGCCGCCATCGAAGCGGCGCGGGCGGGCGAGCACGGCCGCGGTTTCGCCGTGGTGGCCGAGGAAGTCCGCGGGCTCGCCGGGCGCACCGCCGAGGCCACCGACGAGGTGGGGCAGATGATCGAGGATATCCAGCGCCAGACCGGCGAGGTGGTGGAGCAGATCCGCCAGCTCACCGACGACCTCGGCCTGGGCGTCAGCCAGGTGGAGAGCACCGGGCGCCAGCTGCAGGATATTGCCGGGCTGGCCGCCACCGTGGAAACCCAGATCACCGAGATCGCCGAGGGCGCGGAGATCAACCGCAACCAGCTGGACAGCCTGTTCGCCGCCGTCGAGCAGGTGCGCGGCGACCTGCGTGCCAGCGACGAGCAGACCCATCGCCTGGCCGATGCCGCGATGCAACTGGAAAGCCAGGCGGAAACCATCAGCGAGCGCCTGGCCGAGGTGGCGCTGGACGATTATCACCAACGGATCTATGACCTCGCCCGCGCCGGCGCCCAGGCCATCGGCGCAAAGTTCGAGGCGGACGTGGACAGCGGCCGGATCGGCTTCGACGACCTGTTCGACCGCGACTACCAACCCATGCCCGGAACCCGCCCGCAGAAGTTCCGTACACGCTTCGATCGCTACACGGACGAAGTGTTGCCGCGCATCCAGGAAGACCTGCTGCAGCGCCACGAAGGCCTGGTGTTCGCCATCGCCTGTACCGCCGAGGGATATGTGCCGACGCACAACCAGGCGTTCAGCCATCCGCCGAGCGGCGATCTGCAGGTGGACATGCTCAAGAGCCGCAGCAAGCGGCTGTTCAACGACCGCACCGGTGTGCGCTGCGGCAGCCACAACCAGCCGATGTTGCTGCAGACCTACTGCCGCGATACCGGCGAGCTTATGCACGACCTGTCGGTGCCGATCTACGTGCGCGGCCGCCAGTGGGGTGGCCTGCGCCTGGGCTACCGTCCGGAAGCCTGACGCCGAGAAGAATTCCCTGTAGGAGCGAGCTTGCTCGCGAACGGAATCCGAGCCATGCCGGGCTGACGTCAGCCATCTCATTCGCGAGCAAGCTCGCTCCTGCAAAGAGAAAGTGCTGCAGTAATAAAAAAAGCCGCGAAGGAGTTGGACGCGGCTGGGTGCGGGCGTCCGGGAGACGCCCGCGAAAGGGACTCAGTGATGCCCGCAGAGGGCGTCGCGGCCATGCTCGCCGAGGATGTTGAAGAGGATGTTCAGCACCACGGCCCAGATCGCGGTCATCGCGATGCCGCTGTGGGTGATCGGCTCCATCCACTGGGGCAGGGCGGCGAAGAAGTCCGGGCGCACCACCGGCACCATTCCCATGCCAATGCTCACCGCCACCAGCAACTGGTTGCGGCGGTCGACTATATCCGCCTCGTGGAGGATGCGGATGCCGCTGGCGGCGACCATGCCGAACATGGCGATACCGGCGCCGCCCAGTACTGCCGGCGGAATCGAGGCGACCAGGAAGGCGGCCTTGGGCAGCAGCGACAGGGCGATCAGGAACAGCGCGGCGGCGGCGGTGACATAGCGGCTGCGCACGCCGGTCATCTGCACCAGGCCGATGTTCTGGGCGAACGAGGAATGGGTGAAGGTGTTCATGAAACCGGCGACGAACGAGGCGCTGGCGTCGCACAGCAGGCCACGGCGCAGGCGGTTGGGGCAGATCTCGGTCTCGGTGATCTTGCCCAGGGCGAGGAACATGCCGGTGGATTCGACGAAGATGATCACCACCACCAGGCACATGGACAGCACCGGCGCGAGATGGAACTCCGGTGCGCCGAAGTGCAGCGGGGTGACCACGTCGAACCACGGGCGCTGCTCGATGCCGTCCAGGCTGACCATGCCCATGCTGGCGCCGATGATGTAGCCCAGCAGCATGCCGATCAGTACCGAGACGTTGACCCAGAAGCCCTTCAGGAAGCGGTTGATCAGCAGGATCACTGCCAGCACGAAGGACGACAGGGCGAGGTATTCGATGGCGCCGAAATTGGCTGCCGCCTTGCCGCCACCGGCCCAGTTGATCGCCACCGGGAACAGGCACATGCCGATGGAGGTGATCACGGTGCCGGTCACCAGCGGCGGGAAGAAGCGCACGATGCGGCTCATGAACGGCGCGATGAGCATGCCGAAGAAGCCGGCGGCGATGGTGGCGCCGAAGATGCCGGTCATGCCCACGCCGGGCATCCCGGCCATGGCCACCATGCTGCCGACGGCGGCGAAACTGGCGCCCATCATCACCGGCATGCGGATGCCCACCGGGCCGATGCCCAGCGATTGCACGAGCGTGGCGATGCCGGCGACCAGCAGGTCGGCATTGATCAGGAAGGCGATTTCTTCGCGGGAGAGACCGGCGGCCTGGCCGACGATCAGCGGGACGGCGACGGCGCCGCCATACATCAGGAGAACGTGCTGGAAACCGACCAGCAGCAGCTGCAGCAAGGGCAAACGCTGGTCGACGGGCGAGCCGGTATGGGAGCGCTCAGTTACCACGGACATGCAACACCTCGGTTTTTATTGTTGTCAGTCGCTGGTTGCCGGACGGGCACGACAACCGGGAAGTACTGGCCGATCTCACCCCCGGGGCCGAGCGGGTGAAGCGGTGCGGGACTTTATAAACGCGATGTGTATTACGTTCAATCGATTTTTGTATACAACTCGCCGGTCACGTTTTGTCTTCATGGTGCTGCAGGGCTCTGCGCCGCGTGTTTTCTGGCTTTGCTGATTCTGTAGCCATTGGTCGAGTGGACTACATTTTTTGTTTCAGCGCCTGCCTTTCGTAGGAGCGAGCTTACTTGCGAACCGGGCCACGCCCGATCGATCCGGCGCACGCTGAGGGTTTGTTCGCGAGCAAGCTCGCTCCTACCGATCCGGTATCGCACGGGCATAAAAAAACCGCACCCGAAGGTGCGGTTTTCCTGGCCGTGCCGCAGGCTCAATTAACCTGGGCGCCCCTGGCGATCCAGTCGCCGACGAGCTTGCGCTCTTCCGGGGTCATCTGGGTGATGTTGCCCAGCGGCATCACCTGCGAGGCCACGGCCTGCGCCTGGATGCGCGGGGCGAGTTGCTGGATCTGCTGCGGGGTATCGAACATCACG
The DNA here is from genome assembly GCF_047304025.1 of Pseudomonas sp. Pseusp97. Taxonomy (NCBI): domain Bacteria; kingdom Pseudomonadati; phylum Pseudomonadota; class Gammaproteobacteria; order Pseudomonadales; family Pseudomonadaceae; genus Pseudomonas; species Pseudomonas sp. Pseusp97. Next base: position 20,386 of record NZ_JBGLYK010000050.1, read on the forward strand.
CCGGCGGGAGCGGTGCTGAACATGTTGCTGGTCGGCTTGGCCGAGTGGCACACGGCGCAGCGTTCCTGGATGACGTGATGGACCTTGTCGAAGCCTTCGGTCGAGCCTGCGCTGGATGCCTGGGCTGGAGCGGCCTGGGCCTGCTGGGCGGCGGCAGCCTTGGCGGCTTCCTCGTCCTTGGCGCGTTCGGCCGGGGTCTTGCCGCCGACGGCGGTTTCCGGCAGCGGCTGGTACTCGACCTTCGCCGGCTGGACGCTGGCAGTGGTATCGCTGCTGGGGAAGTTCGGCCCGGTGACGAAGGCCAGGGCGATCATGCCGACGGCGCCGGCGGGCAGGGCCCAGGCCATGCCGTTGCCTTCGTGGCGGGTGTTGAAGTAGTGACGCACGATCACCGCCAGCGCCGCGATGCAGGTCAGGATCAGCCAGTTGTAGTGGCTGCCGTAGGTGCTCGGGAAGTGGTTGCTGATCATGATGAACAGCACCGGCAGGGTGAAGTAGTTGTTGTGGCGCGAACGCAGCAGGCCCTTGGCCGGCAGTACCGGATCGGGCTCGCGGCCTTCCTCGATGGCCTTAACCAGTGCGCGCTGGGCCGGCATGATCACGCGGAACACGTTGCCCACCATGATGGTGCCGATGATGGCGCCCACGTGCAGGTATGCGCCGCGACCGCTGAATACCTGGCTGAGCAGGTAGGCGGCGAGCACCAGCAGGCCGAACAGGATGGCGCCGAGCAGGGCGGGTTTCTTGCCCAGCGGCGAGTCGCACAGGGTGCTGTAGACGAACCAGCCGGCGATCAGCGAGCCGATGCCGATGGCGATGGCGGCGGCCGGCGCCAGGTCGCTGCCCGGGGCGATCAGGTACAGGGTCGGGTTCAGGTAGAACACGATGGTCAGCAGGCAGACACCCGACAGCCAGGTGGAGTAGGCCTCCCATTTGAACCAGTGCAGGTTGTCCGGCATTTTCGGCGGGGCGAGCTTGTACTTCTCCAGGTGGTAGATGCCGCCACCATGGATCGCCCAGAGATCACCGGAAAGCCCCTCGCGCGGGTTGGCGCGGTTGAGGTTGTTTTCCAGCCAGACGAAGTAGAACGAGGCGCCGATCCACGCGATACCCACGATCATGTGGATCCAGCGGACCAGCAGGTTCAGCCATTCGATGAGATGTGCTTCCACAGTTTTTTACCTCTTGCCCGGAAACCGCCGTCGCGGAGTGCGGGCCTCTCTTATTAGTTTGCTTGGGGGTCGAGGAGGAGCTGTTCGTCCTCGGTGAAGAAATGCTCGTCGCAGTTGTTGCCAGAACCGCTGCGATCGACCACCAGGAAGTCATCCCGCTTTTCGATCGTCAGCACCGGGTGGTGCCAGACGCCGCGGTGGTAATTGACGCCCTGCTTGCCGTTGGACAGGAAAGCGCGGACGAGGCCCGATACAGGTACATCGCCAAGTGGCGCGACCACGATCAGAAAGGGGTTGCCGAGCAGCGGAATGAACGCCTGGCTGCCCTGCGGGTGACGTTCCAGCATGCGGATGCGCAAGGGCATCTCCAGGGACTCGGCGCTGAAGATGCTGATGATCGCCTTGTCATCGGGCTGCGCCGTTTCGACGGTGGCGAGCTTGTGATAACGACGGGTGGAACCGTTGTTGATCATGAAGAAATCGCTACCTTCGGTTTCGATGACATCACCGAACGGTGCGAAGGCTTCCTTGGTCAACGGCTCGATCTTCAGGGTACGCATGGCTGGTCTTCTTATATCGTTGTTCGCATGGGGCCCTTCGCCTCGAATGCATCGCAGGGAAGGGGGTGAAGGTCCGCTCGCTCAGAGTTGCTGCAGGCGGAACATCGCGATCTTGTTGATCTCCGCCAGGGCGGTCTGGAACTCCTGCTCCGGCGTGTTGTGGATGCGCTCTTCGAACGCAGCCAGGATCTGGTGGCGGTTGCTGCCCTTCACCGCCTTGATGAAGGGGAAGCCGAACCTGGCCTTGTAGGCATCGTTGAGCTCGGTGAAGCGGGCGAATTCCTCCGCGGTGCAATCCTGGATGCCCGCGCCGGCCTGTTCGGCGGTGCTGGAAGCGGTCAGCTCGCCGCGGATCGCGGCCTTGCCGGCGAGGTCCGGGTGCGCGTTGATCAGCGCCAGCTGCGCTTCATGGCTGGCGGAGAGGAGGATGTCGGCCATGCGCTGATGCAGCAGCTCGATGTCGTTCAGGCTGTCGTCGACGCCCAGGTCATAGGCCTTCTCGGCGACCCACGGGGAGTGCTCGTAGATATCGGCGAAGGCCTTGACGAAGGCGGCGCGGTCGAGGCTGGCCGGGATCAGGGTCTGGAAGCGGCTCATGCCTTGTTCTCCTGCGCTTTGAACGGGTGGTTCTCGTGCCAGTGCCTGGCGATGTCGACGCGGCGGGTGATCCACACTTTCTCGTGACCTTTAACGTACTGGATGAAACGCTCCAGCGAGGCCATACGCGCCGGACGGCCCAGCAGGCGGCAGTGCATGCCGATGGAGAGCATCTTCGGTGCGCCCTCGGCGCCCTCGGCATAGAGCACGTCGAAGGCGTCCTTCAGGTATTCGAAGAAGTCGTCGCCCTTGTTGAAGCCCTGCACCTGGGTGAAGCGCATGTCGTTGGTGTCCAGGGTGTAGGGGATCACCAGGTGCGGCTTCTCGGGGGTGCTGGCCGGGTCCCAGTAGGGCAGGTCGTCGTCGTAGGTGTCGGAGTCGTAGAGGAAGTTGCCGTCCTCGCGGACGATACGGCGGGTGTTCGGGCCCAGGCGGCCGGTGTACCAGCCCTGCGGGCGCTGGCCGGTCAGCTCGGTGAGGATGCGCACGGCCTCGAACATGTGCTCGCGCTCCTGCGCTTCGTCCATGTACTGGTAGTCGATCCAGCGGTAGCCGTGGCTGCAGATCTCGTGGCCGTCGGCGACCATCTGGCGGATCGCCTCGGGATGGCGCTGGGCGGCCATGGCCACGGCGAACACGGTCAGCGGCAGGTCGTACTTGCGGAACAGCTTGAGCAGGCGCCATACGCCGGCGCGGCTGCCGTACTCGTACAGCGACTCCATGCACATGTTGCGCTCGCCCTTGAGCGGCTGGGCGGCGACCATCTCGGAGAGGAAGGCCTCGGATTCGGCATCGCCGTGCAGGATGTTGCGCTCGCCGCCTTCTTCATAGTTGAGGACGAAGGACAGGGCGATGCGCGCATCGTTCGGCCAGTGCGGATGGGGGATGTTGTTGCCGTAACCGATCAGGTCGCGTGGGTAGTCAGCGCTCACTGCAGTGTTCCTTCTTGTGGTTGGCGGTCGGCGCCGGGTCGGTGGACTGTGCGCTGCCGTTGATGGGTGCATTGTATACAAAATGTGAGGCGGTCTGTAAATACAATCTGCGCAACGGTCATTTCATTTCGTCCATCCGCAGTCGGCGGCGCGCAAATGCCGGGTATGCCCAGTCGCGCTGCGGGCTTGGGGCACTTTGCGAGGGCTCGCAGGATGGCTGGTCGGCATGCGCTGCGGGGGCTTTTTGGCAGATCGAATCACTTTTTTGTATACAATCAATTGTGTCGCTGGGTATATTCGCTTCACCCAAACGCACCTGCCGGCTGCCTCCATGGTGGCCCGCCCATTCGCATCAACAAGACAGAGGAGGAAGGTGTCGGCCGGCTCCGCCGCAGGACACCGATAAGCCCATGGGACGCCTGACCACTCACGTACTGGATTCCGCCCACGGTTGCCCTGGCCATGGCATCAAGATCGAGCTGTACCGCGTCGAAGGCCAGCAGCTGGAACTGATCGCCATCCGCGTGACCAACGATGACGGGCGCTGCGACGAGCCACTGCTGCAGGGTGAGGATTTCCGCCCCGGCGTCTACCAGCTGCTGTTCAATGCCGGCGACTATTACCGTGGCCGCGGCGTGAAGCTGCCGGAGCCGGCGTTCCTCGACCAGGTCGTGCTGCGCTTCGGCATCGCCTCGCAGAGCGACCACTACCATGTGCCGCTGCTGATTTCCCCCTACAGCTATTCCACCTATCGCGGCAGCTAGTCCCCGCCCGTAGGTCTCCCCCTGACTCTTCGTGGAGTCTTCCTCGGCCCGCCCACACTGCGGGCTTTTTTTTGCGTGCGATTTCTCCTACGGGTAGTCCAGCCTGGGCTAGAACTATCTGGAAAATCCTTTTTTGAGAGAGCGCATGAGCAGGATCCTGATCGTCGAAGAACAACCGGTAACGCGCCACGCCTTGCGCCTGATGATGGAAGCCGACCGCCATGAAGTGGTCGGCGAAGCGGACAACGGCCCCGATGCCTTGCATCAGGTGCGCCAATGCAAGCCGGACCTGATGATCCTCGAACTCTCCATTCCGCGGCTGGGCGGGCTGGAGGTGCTGCAGCGCCTGGTCGCCCAGGACTCGCCGGTGAAGGTGCTGGTACTGACCTCGCAGGACTCGGAGTACTTCGCGGGCCGCTGCCTGACCGCCGGCGCTGCCGGTTTCGTCAGCAAGCAGGAAGACCCGCAGGCGGTGCGCGAGGCGGTACGCGCCATCGCCCAGGGCCATAGCTACTTCCCCAGCCACGCCCTGGGTAGCGTCAGCGCCGCCGAGGAGGCTGGCCATGGCGGCCTGCTCAAGGACCTGTCGGTGCGCGAGCTGAGCGTCCTGCAGCTGCTGGCGCAGGGGTTGAGCAATATCGCCATCGCCGACCAGTTGGCCATCAGCGACAAGACCGTGAGCACCTACAAGGTGCGGCTGATGCAGAAGCTGCACGCGAAATCGCTGGTGGAGCTGATCGATATCGCCCGGCGCCACGGGTTGGTGGAAGGTGGCGCCCCGGCGGAGGAACAGGGCGCGGTCGCCGCGCTGGATGACGAGCAGATTCGCGAGCTGGGGCTGCTTCGTTCGATCATCGATTCTCTGCCGCATATCATGACCGTCCGTGGCATGGATGCGCGGATCCTGTTCTGCAACAAGGTAGGTCTGGAGCGCGCCGGCTTGGAGTTGGAGGATGTGGTCGGCAAGTGGGTGATCGACCTTGGGGTCTTCAACAACACGGCCGAAGCGGAAATGCTCCATGAAAAGCTCAAAGCCGCCATCGCGGCGGGCGAGCCTTACGACAAGGATGTTGAATTCGAGTCTGCGAAAAGCGGCCGCCGGGTATTCCATCACTGGGGGAGGCCCTACCACGACGTCAACGGCAAGCTGATCGGGGCAATCTGCGGCTCCATCGATATCAGCGAGCGCGAGGAGCTGGTGCGTGCGTTGCGCAATGCCAACGCCCGTATCGAGAACATCAGCCGCGGCAAGACGCAGTTCCTCGCCGGCATCACCAGCGAATTGCAGGGCCCGTTGCAGACCATCATCGCCATGATCGACCTGGCGCGGAACCAGGATGATCCTGCCCGCCGCAACGAGCCGCTGGAGGTCGCGCGCAAACTGGCCGGCAACCTGCTGGGCGTGGCCGATGATTTCCAGCTGCTCAGCCGGGCCAAGTCCGGCGTCCTGCCCCTGGCGCCGGAGGAGATCGACTTGCGTGCGCTGGTCGAGCGTCAGGTGGAACTGATGCAGGCCTCCGCCTCGGCCAAGGGGCTGGAGCTGCGCTGCGACTTCAGTCTGGCGCTGAAGAACCGCGTCTGGTGCGATCCGCAGCGGCTGCGCCAGGTCTTGAGCAATCTGCTGGATAACGCCGTGCGCTATACCGACAGCGGCTCCGTGGAAGTCCACTTGCGCTCGCGGGGAAAGGGCCAGGGCATGGTGGAAATCGAACTGGATGTGCTGGATACCGGCATCGGCATTTCCGAGCAGGAATTGCCCTGGCTGTTCGAACCGTTCAGTCATTCCCTGGATGACCAGCGCCTTGGCCGCGGGGGCACCGGGCTGGGCGGTGCCCTGTGCCGTAGCCTGGTTGAGTTGATGGGAGGCGAGATCAGCGCCACCAGTCAGTTGGGCGCTGGCACCCAGGTGCAGGTGCGCCTTCTGCTGCCTGATGCGACGCCTTGAAGTGTTGAAAGCAAAGACCCCGGCCAAGGCCGGGGTCTTTGCTTCTGCGGGGAAGGAAATGCGTCAGAGGAAAATGAACTTGGCCACGAAGATCGCGCACAGCGCGTACAGGCTGATGGTCACGTCCTTGTGGCGGCCGGTGAAGACCTTCATCGCCACGTAGGTCACGAAGCCCAGGGCGATGCCGTCGGCGACCGAGAAGGTCAGCGGCATCATGATGACGGTGACGATGGCCGGGATGGTCTCGGTGTGCTCGTTCCAGTCGATGTGGGCCATGCCGCCCATCATCAGCATGGCGACGTAGATCAGCGCGCCGGCGGTGGCGTAGGCGGGGATCATGCCGGCCAGCGGGGCGAAGAACATCGCCGCGACGAACAGCACGCCCACCACCACGGCGGTCAGCCCTGTGCGGCCACCGGCGGCGACGCCCGCAGCGCTTTCCACATAGCTGGTCACCGGCGGCACGCCGAGCACCGCGCCGAAGGCGCTGGAGGTGCTGTCGGCCTTCATCGCTTTCGACAGGTTCTCGATGCGGCCGTCCTCACGCACCAGGTGCGCACGCTGGGCGACGCCCATCAGGGTGCCGGCGGTGTCGAACATGTGCACGAAGAGGAAGGCGAGGATCACGCTGATCATGGTCACGTTGAACGCGCCGGCGATGTCCATCGCCAGGAAGGTCGGCGCCAGGCTCGGCGGCATGGAGAACACACCGCCGAACTGGACGATGCCCAGCGCGATGCCGGCCACGGTGACGGTGAGGATGCTGATCAGGATGCCGCCGAACACGCGGCGGTATTCGAGTACCGCGATCATCAGGAAGCAGATGGCGGCGAGCAGCGGGCCGGGGCTGGTCAGGTCACCCAGGTGAACCAGGGTGGCGGGGCTGGCGACCACGATGCCGGCGGTCTTCAGGCCGATCAGCCCGAGGAACAGGCCGACGCCGGCGCCCATGGCGAAGCGCAGGCTGACCGGGATGCTGTTGAGCAGCCACTCACGAATGCGCGAGAAGGTCAGGATCATGAAGGCGATGCCGGAGATGAACACCGCGCCCAGCGCGATCTCCCAGCTGTAGTTCATGGTCTTGACCACGGTGTAGGTGAAGAAGGCGTTGAGGCCCATGCCCGGCGCCAGGCCCACCGGCCAGTTGGCGTACAGGCCCATCAGGAAGCAGCCGAGCGCGGCGGCAAGGCAGGTCGCGACGAAGGCGGCGCCGTGGTCGATGCCGGCGTCGGCCATGATGTTGGGGTTGACGAAGATGATGTACGCCATGGTGATGAAGGTCGTGAGACCCGCGGCGAGTTCGGTCTTCACGGTGGTGCCGTGCTGGCTGAGCTTGAACAGGCGTTCGAGCAGGCCGGTGGCAGGCGGGCTGGTTGCAAAGGCTTGTTGTTCTTGTTTGGTGCTTTCCACAGCGGTACTCCTCAACGCTCTTGTTGTTGGTCCCTTGCCGTCGGCTGGTTCACCTGCGTCCCTTGCGCTAACGGAAAGAGTTGTGAGGGTGTGAATGTTGACCTTTGGGTCAGGAAGTCACGCCGCGATTATGCAGTTGTGTACAAAAAGTTCAAATAATGTTTAGTGTTCTGCCGGAAGATTTTTACAAGAAAAGCATCGGAATGGTCGCACGCGTGGCTTCGCCAGGCGCCGGCATCGCGCGGGCCCGGGGCCGATGGCCAGTCGCGCGTGACGGCTGCACGATAGTGGCCACTTTGTGTACACTGTGCCCCATGCCTGGCCCGCGGCCAGCTCCACCCAAGCCCCCACGGATTTCGCGCCGGTTCACCCGGCTGAGCAGGGTTCGACTCCGATGACCGACCAGTTGCAACAGATCAGGAAGCAGCCGCGCAATGGCAAGGCGCGCAGCGGCACTCAGGACGAGATCGTCTACGCGCACATCTTCGACGCCATCCTCGAACAGCGCCTGGCGCCCGGCACCAAGCTGAGCGAAGAGGCCCTCGGCGAGATCTTCGGCGTCAGCCGCACCATCATCCGTCGCGCGCTGTCGCGCCTGGCCCACGAGCAGGTCGTCCTGCTGCGCCCGAACCGCGGCGCGGTGGTGGCCAGCCCGAGCATCGACGAAGCCCGGCAGATCCTCTTCGCCCGCCGCACCGTGGAGCGCGCGATCACCGAATTGGCCGTGGACAACGCCAGCGGCGACGCCCTGGCCGAACTGCGCGACATGGTGAAGCAGGAGCAATCCAGCTTCGCCCGCGGCGACCGTGGCGCCGGCATCCGTCTCTCCGGCGAATTCCACCTCAAGCTCGCCGAGATGGCGAAGAATGCGCCGCTGGTGGTGTTCCAGCGCAGCCTGGTGTCGCAGACCTCGCTGATCATCGCCCAGTACGAAAGCGGCGGCCGCTCGCACTGCTCGTTCGACGAGCACAACGAGATCCTCGACGCCATCGAGAAGGGCGACAAGGAAAAGGCCGTGACCCTGATGATGCACCACATGGCGCACATCGACGACAAGCTGAACCTGGACGTGGACGGCGCCTCCGGCGACCTGCACGCGGTGTTCTCGCACCTGCTGGCCGGCAAGAAGAAGCCGCGCCGCAGCAAGGCCGACGCCGACTCGGCGGCCTGATCTTCGAGACAGCCAAAAGCCCCGCATCTGCGGGGCTTTTTCGTTTCAGCACGGATAGCTCTTTTCCTTTGTAGGAGCGAGCTTGCTCGCGAACGCACGGCACCCTTGGGGATCGGCATGACCAAGGTTCGGGGGCCAACAACCCGCCAAAAGGGGTTTTGGCGCGGGGGCAAACCCCGGTGGCGGGGGGGGGGTTGTTTGGGGGGGGGGTGGGGGGCACCCCCGCCCC
>NZ_JBGLYK010000510.1:0-359 GCF_047304025.1 Pseudomonas sp. Pseusp97
CGTCATGACCGAAGCGGCCACGCAGTTCATCACCCCGGTGACCATGCAGGCGCTGTCTGGCCGGCCCGTCTACACGAGCCAGTGGGACGCGCGTATTGCGAACAACATGGCGCATATCGATCTGTCGCGCGAAGCCGACGCGATCGTGATCGCGCCCGCCTCCACCGACTTCCTCGCCAAACTCGCACACGGCATGGCCGATGACCTGCTCGCTACGCTGTGCGTCGCGCGCGATTGTCCGCTGCTCGTCGTGCCCGCGATGAACCGGCAGATGTGGCAAAACCCGGCCACGCAGCGCAACGTCGCACAGCTGCGCGCGGACGGGATCGAAGTGCTAGGGCCGGACTCCGGTCCTCAGG
>NZ_JBGLYK010000511.1:0-354 GCF_047304025.1 Pseudomonas sp. Pseusp97
ATTTCCCGGCGACTCAGGTGCCGGGCGGTTCGCGAGCAAGCTCGCTCCTACAAAAGCGTCACGTCGTAGGGCGCATAACGCGCCAACGTTATCCGCCGCATGGGGAGCGGCGAATTTCCTGTTCCTTGACCGCGTCATCCAGGTTATTCGCTCTACGCAGATTCCGGCTCCTGCGCCTCGGCAGGGATCGCCGCCTCAGTGTCCACGCAGCCCTATAGCTGCGCCAGCCGGGAGCTGTAGGAGCGGGGGGGGGGGGGGGGGGGGGGGGAGGGGGGGGGGGGGGGGGGGGGGGGGGGGGGGGGGGGGGGGGGGGGGGGGGGGGGGGGGGGGGGGGGGGGGGGGGGGGGGGGGGGG
>NZ_JBGLYK010000512.1:0-350 GCF_047304025.1 Pseudomonas sp. Pseusp97
CGCTACCACGGCGAGCTCCACGAGCGCCCGCAGCTGGGCGAAGGCCCGGCGCCCGCCGCCACGGACATCTGGCGTGCGCTGGCCGTGGTGCGCCAGGGCGTGCTGCTGTGGCTGGCGGTCATCCTCATCCTGGGAGTGCTCTGATGCTCGAACATGGCGGACGGTTGCGCAAAGCGGCGCAGCAATACGGTATTCCGCTCGCCGAGTGGCTGGACCTGTCCACCGGTATTTCGCCCTGGCCCTGGGCGTTACCCAGTGTTCCGGCGGCGTCATGGATGCGCCTGCCCGAGGACAGCGACGGCCTGGAGGCCGCCGCGCGCCGCTACTACGGCGCCGAGAAGCTGCTGCCG
>NZ_JBGLYK010000513.1:0-339 GCF_047304025.1 Pseudomonas sp. Pseusp97
ATCACCTCGCTGCTGATCATCCCCGCCGCCGCCGCCCAACGGCATGCGCGCAGCCCTGAACAAATGGCCTTCGGCGCGAGTCTGATCGGCCTGGTGGCGGTGTGCGCCGGGCTCTCGCTGTCCTGGTTCAAGGACACCCCCGCCGGTCCCTCCATAGTCGTCAGTGCGGCGGCGCTGTTCCTGCTGAGTTTTGTCCTGCCGCGCCGGACGGTGTAGAATTTGGCGATTTTTTGATCAAAAGAGACCCTGACGCATGAAGTCGTTCGTCATCCGCCTGTTCGCGCTGATGGCCATGGCGCTGGCCCTCGCGGCCTGCCAGAGCACCGCGAGCAATCCGCC
>NZ_JBGLYK010000514.1:0-333 GCF_047304025.1 Pseudomonas sp. Pseusp97
TGCCTTCAAGGCCCGCACCGGCCTGACGCCCCGCGCCTGGGCGGAATCCCGCCGCGAGCAACGCCTGGCCGCCGCCCTGCCGCAATCGCGCTCAGTGCTCGATGCGGCGTTGGAAGCCGGTTACTCCGGCACCCGCGCCCTGTATGAAAGCGCCATGCCGTTGAGCCCGGCACAGCGTCGGCAGAAAGGCGCCGGCGAGCGCCTGCGCTACACCATCGCGCCCTGCCCGCTCGGGCTGGTGCTGCTGGCGGCCACCGACAAGGGCGTATGCGCCCTGCTCTTCGCCGACGACGCCGGCGAGCTGGAGCGCCAGCTGGCCGAACGCTTCAGCGC
>NZ_JBGLYK010000515.1:0-332 GCF_047304025.1 Pseudomonas sp. Pseusp97
GGCCGGGGTGGAAACGGGTGGCCAAACCTTAGAGGCCGACCAGGTTGTCCTCGCCGCCGGCTACCGCAGCGCTGCGTTGCTGCCGGGCGGGCCGCGCCTGCCCCTCTATCCACTCAAGGGCTACAGCCTGACCGCGCCGATCCGCGCTGCTGACCACGCGCCAGACGTGAGCCTGACCGACTACGACCGCAAGGTGGTCTACGCGCGCATCGGCGACCGTCTGCGGATTGCCGCCATGGTCGACATTGTCGGCTTCGACCCGCGCCTGGAGCCCAAGCGGCTGGCGCTGATCCGCGAGCAGGCGGCGGACACCCTGCCCGAAGCCTGCGACT
>NZ_JBGLYK010000516.1:0-329 GCF_047304025.1 Pseudomonas sp. Pseusp97
TTTTCGTAGTCGCGAGCTTGCTCGCGAACCGCTTTACGTCGGCGCATCCGGCAGGATCGTTCGCGAGCAAGCTCGCTCCTACCAAGGGCCGTTCAGACTCGTAGGGCGAATAACGCGCCAGCGTTATCCGCCGTGCCCGGAGAGGCGGATAACCTGCTCCAGGTTATTCGCCCTACGTATTGCGCTGACAGACAACTGGGGAATACAGCAGAGAGGAGCTTTTCGTAGGAGCGAGCTTGCTCGCGAACCGCTTTACGTCGGCGCATCCGGCAGGATCGTTTTGGCGCAGCGCCGAGCCGGCGAGACGTCGGGGGGTGGGACTTGGGGGG
>NZ_JBGLYK010000517.1:0-322 GCF_047304025.1 Pseudomonas sp. Pseusp97
GCCGCTGCCCCGGCGCCGGCTGCCGCGCCCGCCGCTGCCAGCGTCCAGGACATCCATGTCCCGGACATCGGCTCGGCCGGCAAGGCGAATGTCATCGAAGTCATGGTGAAAGCCGGCGACACGGTCGAAGCCGACCAGTCGCTGATCACCCTGGAATCGGACAAGGCCAGCATGGAAATCCCCTCGCCGGCTTCCGGCGTGGTGGAGAGCGTGTCGATCAAGATCGGTGACGAAGTCGGCACCGGCGACCTGATCCTCAAGCTCAAGGTCGCGGGCGCTGCAGCCCCGGCCGCCGCAGAGGCACCGGCTGCTGCACCGGCTC
>NZ_JBGLYK010000518.1:0-312 GCF_047304025.1 Pseudomonas sp. Pseusp97
GCCTGACGGACAGGCGTAGGAGCGGACTTCGTCGGCGAAGGTATCCCGGCCACACCTGAGCTGGGCGGTTCGCGAGCAAGCTCGCTCCTACAGGAACCGGTCGGCTCCGGGGCCTACTGGGAATGCTACGCGGCTCGGTTCGCGCGCAATATGGATCGTGCGTAGGAGCGCAAATGCCGGAGCCAACCAGTAGGAGCGAGCTTGCTCGCGAACCGATTGACCGGCGGCTTGGGAACTGGGCGGTTCGCGAGCGAGTGCGCTCTGCATCGGCCTACCGTCAGGCAACTGGCATTGGGTTCGTCAGCGGAATCG
>NZ_JBGLYK010000519.1:0-311 GCF_047304025.1 Pseudomonas sp. Pseusp97
CCCTCACCCTGCACTGCCCGCTGACCGACGCCACGCGCAACCTGATCGGCCAGCGCGAGCTGGACCTGATGAAGCCCGGCGCCTTCCTGATCAACACCGCCCGCGGCGGCCTGGTCGACGAGCAGGCGCTGGCCGACACCCTGCGTCGCGGCCATCTGGGCGGGGCCGCGTTCGACGTGCTCAGCGTCGAGCCGCCCAAAGACGGCAACCCGTTGCTGGCCGGCGACATCCCGCGCTTCATCCTCACCCCGCACAGCGCCTGGGGCAGCCGCGAGGCCCGGCAGCGCATCGTCGGCCAGTTGAGCGAGAAC
>NZ_JBGLYK010000051.1:0-29117 GCF_047304025.1 Pseudomonas sp. Pseusp97
CTGCCGGCACGCCCGGCTCCCGCCGACGTGGCGGCCCTGCCGACGCTGCATTGGGGGGCCGTGCAACGGGAGTACCTCTGGCAGCTGGACGGTCCCAAGGGTGCCAGTGCGCAGGTGCGCTATCGACCGCGCCTGGTCACCGATGACCTGGTCGCCCTGCGCCAGGCCGCGCTGGCGGGGGCCGGCGCGGTGCACATTCCCGCCGTGGTGGTTTGCGAGGACCTGAACGAAGGCACGCTGGTGAACCTGCTGCCGGACTGGGCGCCGCGCACCGGCGTGGTCCATGCGGTATTCCCTTCGCGTCGCGGATTGCTGCCCTCGGTACGAACCTTGCTGGATTTCCTGGGCGAGGAATTCGAGAAGAGCGACATGTCCTGAGTGGGCGCCCTGCTGGCTGGAGAGAAAATTCGCACTTCAATCTCGGACACCGGTCCATCCAGAAGGAGTGCCAGTCGAGAACATGACGAGCCTTTCTTCAGAAAGGCCTGACATACCTTTTCAGCGTCCGATCCTTACCATTTGTCTAAATAAACGCCGTAACCAGTTCATCTGGTTGGGATTCTTTGATTAATGTCTACCCTGAACACTAGTGGAAGCCTGTCGAGGAGCAGCCGGTATGGCTAAGAACCTGAAAGAGCGTGCAACGGTCATCTGCCGCCTCGACGACAAGATCCTCTTCGTCCGCAAACCCAAGTCGAAATGGAACCTCCCCGGTGGCCGCATCGAGGCCGACGAACGCCCCGGTCAGGCCGCCGTGCGCGAGCTGATCGAGGAGACCGGGCTGGCCATCGAACAGATGAACTACGTGGCGCCCCTGGAGCTGTACCAGACCTTGCACTACGTCTTCGAGACGCCGGTCGATTCGACGCAGCAGCCAACCCCGCTGAACGAAATCGCCGATTGCCGCTGGTTCGCCCCCGAAGAGCTGGAGCGCCGCCGGGTCAACAAGTCGGCGCGGCGCCTGCTGCGTACCTGTCTGAACAAAGCTGGCTGACGGACTTCTCCGATCAGGGTATCTTCCGAGCCTTCGTACAAGCTGCCCTGAAAGGACTCACCGCCTCATGCTCCGCGCCGCCCTGCTCTGCGCCACCGCACTCGTCACCACTGCGACAGGTTCCGGCCTGGCCTTCGCCCAGGTCGAGGTGAAGCCGGTGCAGCATTCCAAGGTCGGCGAAGTCCTGGCGGTACGGATCAGCGAAGACATCGCGCCGGGCGACTACGAGCGTCTGTTCAAGGGGCTGCTGGCCAACCCCGGCAAGTTCGCGCGCAAGGTGGCGCTGCTGGACAGCATCGGCGGCAGCGCCGCGGAAGCGATCAAGATGGGCCGCCTGCTGCGCGAATCCGGCTTCGAAACCCTGGTGCCGACCGACAGCGTCTGCCAGGGCTCCTGCGTCTACCTGCTGGCCGCCGGCAAGCAGCGCACGGTGCGCGGTTACGTGGGCCTGCATCGCCCCTACTACCCCGCGGGCGATTCGTCCCAGGCGGCGGGCAGCTACAACGCGCGCAATTACTTCCGGGAAATGGACATTCCGCTGGAACTGGCCGACACCATGCAGAGCATCGACCCGCAACGCATGCGCGTGCTGACTCCGCAGGAGCTGCAGCGCTATCGACTGGGCGCCACGCCCAGCCAGATCAGCGCCCGCTGACGTTCAGCGGCCACTGGTCGGCATCGAGGTAACCGAGCAGGCGCGGGCTCTGGTCCGCTTCGCTGAGCACGAAGAGCGTCGAGGCATATTCCGGGGTTGCCGGGTCTTTCACGCTGACCGAATGTTCCAGGTCTTCGATGCACTCGCTGTGGGTCACCAGGATCAGGTTGCGGTGCGCCACCTTGTGCTGCAGCGCCTGGCGAAGCATCGAACCTTCACAGTTGTACAACCATCCCTGTTCCTGCGGCGCCTTGCCGAACATCGAGGTGGCCGTCTGCACGGCGCGCAGCTGTTCGCTGCTGAGGATGTCGGCGTTGGCCAGGCCGAGGGCGGCGAAGTCCTGGCCGATGGCCTGGGCGCTCTGGCCGCCGCGCACCGTGATGCCATCGCTGTTTCCCAGGCAGGGCGCGCTGGAGCGGTCGCAACGCTCGGCATGGCGCACCAGCACGATCAGGTCGCCGCTCTGCCAGTGCTCGCGCAGTTCCGCCTGGCGCTTCGCATCCCCCACCAGCGGCGCGGGACGCGAGAAGTCCAGGGGCAGGAAGCCGCTGAGCAAGGCCAGCACCGGCAGGGCCGCCAGCATCGACAGCCAACCTCGGGACAGGGAACGCATGAACTTGGGGATGGGCATGGGACTCCGCCGTACTGCTGCAAAAGGGGTGAAGCCCGACCCATCCCTGGGTTTCCATCGCACTGCGGGGTTGTCAGATGGCGGGCAGGCAAACCCTATCCCCGGATTCGTGAAGAACCCGTTATGAATTGCTGAAGAATCCGTATCTGTTATTGACGACCGTCCGTCGCCCCGCCGCTTTCCTGCCTGCCGGCGACGCAATTGATCGGCTTTCGGTCATCGCGCCGTGATAGAACAAGGCACAGTGCTATCAGCGAGCCGCCGCCATGCCGTACGACGCCTCCCCGGAAAATCCCGTCTACCAGACCCTTCTCGAATCCACCCGCGCCATTCCGTGGAAGATCGACTGGAAAACCATGACCTTCGCCTACATCGGCCCGCAGATCGAGGCGCTGCTGGGCTGGAGCCAGGCCAGCTGGGTCAGCGCCAACGACTGGGCCGAGCGCATGCACCCCGAGGACCGCGACCGAGTCGTGAACTTCTGCGTGTCGCAGTCCCGCGAGGGCACCGACCACGAGGCGGATTACCGCGCCCTCACCTCCTCCGGCGACTACGTGTGGATCCGCGATGTGGTGCACGTGGTGCGCGACGACACCGGCGAGGTGGACTCGCTGGTCGGCTTCATGTTCGACATCAGCGAACGCAAGCGCGCCGAGGAACAGCTGATCATGCTGCAGCGCCAGCTGGAGGAGTATTCGTACAAGGACGGCCTGACCGGCGTGGCCAACCGGCGCATGTTCGATTCGGTGCTGGACAGCGAATGGGGCAGCGCCCAGCGCAGCGGCCAGCCGCTGTCCCTGGTGCTGCTGGATATCGACTACTTCAAGCAGTTCAACGACCACTATGGGCACATCCAGGGCGACGACTGCCTGCGCAGCGTCGGCAAGGCGCTGGCCGGCGCCCTGCTTCGCCCGCGCGACTTCATCGCGCGCTTCGGCGGCGAGGAGTTCGTGCTGGTGCTGCCGGAAACCGACAGCGAAGCCGCCCGGCAGGTGGCCGAGCGTTGCCGCGGTGTGCTGCGCGAACAACGGATCGTCCATGGGAAGTCCGCCGTCTCCGACCTGCTGACCATCAGCCTGGGCGTCGGCACTGCCGTGCCCTCCTCCAGCGACCGCCCGCTGGACTTCGTCGCGGCGGTGGACCGCCTGCTCTACCAGGCCAAGCAGGCCGGGCGCGATCGGCTGGTGGCCGCGCAGTGGAATCGCGGCGACGACCTGCGGCGCGACGCGCTAAGCGTCACGCCCTGATAGAGAGCCGCTGCGACGTCCTGACTCGACCAACCGGGCGGGCACGGGCGCCAGAGCTGACTAAGCTCTATAGCCACACGCGCGTGCCGGCGGCAGCGCGGGGGCCTCACGAGGGCCGCCGCCCGCTGCGCCAACCCGATGGATCACCTGGCCCGGAGCCGGCATTGCGTAGAGCCGACCCCGTAACCAGGACCCCTGACCATGCACGATATCGACCCCGTCGAAACCCAGGAATGGCTGGACGCGCTGGAATCCGTACTGGAAAAAGAAGGCGAAGAGCGCGCCCACTACCTGATGACTCGCCTAGGCGAGCTGGCCAGCCGAACCGGCACGCAACTGCCCTACGCCATCACCACGCCCTACCGCAACACGATTCCCGTGGGCCATGAGGCCCGCATGCCCGGCGACCTGTTCATGGAGCGGCGCATCCGCTCGCTGGTGCGCTGGAACGCACTGGCCATGGTGATGCGCGCCAATCACAAGGACCCGTCGCTGGGCGGGCACATTTCCACCTTCGCATCCTCCGCGACCCTCTACGACATCGGCTTCAACTACTTCTTCAACGGCCCCACCGAGGAACACGCCGGCGACCTGATCTACTTCCAGGGCCACGCCTCGCCGGGCTTCTACGCGCGCGCCTACATCGAAGGCCTGCTCAGCGACGAGCAACTGGAGAACTTCCGCCAGGAGGTGGACGGCAAGGGCATCTCTTCCTATCCGCATCCGCGGCTGATGCCGAAGTTCTGGCAGTTCCCCACCGTGTCCATGGGCCTGGGGCCGATCCAGGCGATCTACCAGGCACGCTTCATGAAATACCTGGAGAGCCGTGGTTTCATCCCCGCCGGCAAGCAGAAGGTCTGGTGCTTCCTGGGCGACGGCGAGACCGACGAGCCGGAATCCCTCGGCGCGATTTCCCTGGCCGGACGCGAGAAGCTCGACAACCTGATCTTCGTGGTGAACTGCAACCTGCAGCGCCTGGATGGCCCGGTGCGCGGCAACGGCAAGATCATCCAGGAATTGGAAGGAGTGTTTCGTGGCGCCAACTGGAACGTGATCAAGGTGATCTGGGGCCGTTTCTGGGACCCGCTGTTCGCCAAGGACCACGCCGGCCTGCTGCAGGCGCGGATGGACGAAGCGGTGGACGGCGACTACCAGAACTACAAGGCCAAGGACGGGGCCTTCGTCCGCGAGCACTTCTTCGGCGCGCGGCCCGAATTGCTGGAGATGGTCAAGGACCTCTCCGACGAGGAAATCTGGAAGCTCAACCGTGGCGGCCACGACCCTTACAAGGTCTACGCTGCCTACCACGCGGCGGTGAACCACAAGGGCCAGCCCAGCGTGGTGCTGGCCAAGACCATCAAGGGTTATGGCACCGGCACCGGCGAGGCGAAGAACATCGCCCACAACATCCACGAGATCGACGTGGACAGCCTGCGCGCCTTCCGCGACCGCTTCGACATCCCGATCAAGGACGCGGACCTCGCCAAACTGCCCTTCTACCGCCCCGACGAAGGCAGCGCCGAGGCGCGCTACCTGAAGGAGCGCCGCGCCGCCCTCGGCGGCTTCATGCCCCACCGCCACGGCAACAGCCAGCGCATCCCGGCGCCGCCGCTGGAGACGCTCAAGGCGCTGCTGGATGGCTCAGGCGACCGCGAGATTTCCACCACCATGGCCTTCGTGCGGATCATCTCGCAGCTGGTCAAGGACAAGGAGCTGGGCCAGCGCATCGTGCCGATCATCCCCGACGAGGCACGCACCTTCGGCATGGAGGGCATGTTCCGCCAGCTCGGCATCTACTCCTCGGTGGGCCAGTTGTACGAGCCGGTCGACAAGGAACAGCTGATGTTCTATCGCGAGGACAAGCAGGGCCAGATCCTCGAGGAAGGCATCACCGAGGCCGGCGCCATGTCGTCCTTCATAGCCGCTGGCACGGCGTACAGCAACTACCGCCAGCCGATGCTGCCGTTCTACATCTTCTATTCGATGTTCGGCTTCCAGCGCATCGGCGACCTGGCCTGGGCGGCCGGTGACAGCCTGACGCGCGGCTTCCTGCTGGGCGGCACCGCCGGGCGCACCACGCTCAACGGCGAAGGCCTGCAGCACGAGGACGGCCACAGCCACGTATTGGCCTCGGTCATCCCCAACTGCCGCACCTACGACCCGACCTATTCCTACGAGCTGGCGGTGATCATCCAGGAAGGCGTGCGGCAGATGATGCAGGAGCAGCAGGACGTCTTCTATTACATCACCGTGATGAACGAGAACTACCCGCACCCGCCGCTGCCCAAGGGCGCCGAGGAAGGCATCATCAAGGGCATGTACCTGCTCGAAGAGGACAAGAAGGCCGCAGCGCACCATGTGCAGTTGCTCGGCTCAGGCACCATCCTGCGCGAGGTGGAAGCAGCGGCGAGGATTCTGCGCGAGGACTTCGGCATAGGCGCGGACGTCTGGTCAGTGCCCAGCTTCAACGAGCTGCGCCGCGACGGCCTCGCAGTCGAGCGCTGGAACCGCCTGCATCCGGGGCAGAAGCCACGGCCCAGCTACGTTGAGCAGTGCCTGGGCGGGCGCCGCGGGCCGGTGGTGGCGTCCACCGACTACATGAAGGTCTACGCCGAGCAGATTCGCCAGTGGGTGCCGACCAAGGAATACAAGGTGCTCGGCACCGACGGCTTCGGACGCAGCGACACCCGCGCCAAGCTGCGCCACTTCTTCGAGGTGGACCGCCACTGGGTAGTGCTCGCCGCGCTGGAGGCCCTGGCCGATCGCGGTGACATCGAGCCGAAGGTGGTGGCCGAGGCCATCGCGAGATTCGGCCTCGACCCGGAAAAACCCAACCCGCTGGACTGCTGAGGAGAGGCACCGTGAGCGAGACCATTCGCGTACCCGACATCGGCAACGGCCAGGGCGAAGTCATCGAACTGCTGGTCAAGGTCGGCGACCGCATCGAGGCCGACCAGAGCCTGCTGACGCTGGAGTCGGACAAGGCCAGCATGGAGATTCCCGCGCCCAAGGCTGGGGTGGTGAAGGCCATCAAGGTGAAGATCGGCGATACCCTCAAGGAGGGTGATGAGATCCTCGAACTGGAAGCCGAAGGCGGCGCTGCCCAATCCAAGACTGAAGCCAAGGCCGAGGAGCCTGCCAAACCTGCCGCGGCGGAACCCGCGCCCACCGCCGCGCCCGCACCTCAAGCGGCCCCTTCCAGCAGCGCTGGCGTGGAAACCATCAAGGTGCCGGACATCGGCAATGGCCAGGGTGAGATCATCGAGCTGATGGTCAAGGTCGGCGACCGTATCGAAGCCGACCAGAGCCTGCTGACGCTGGAGTCCGACAAGGCCAGCATGGAGATTCCCGCGCCGAAGGCCGGGGTGGTGAAAGCCATCCAGGTGAAGATCGGCGACACCCTCAAGGAAGGCGACGACATTCTGGAGCTGGAGGTCGCGGGAGCGGCTCCTGCGCCAACCGCCACGGAAAGAACCGTTGCTGCGCCCAAGCCCGAGGCCGAGCCGGAAAATGCTCCGGAGGTGGCGCCGGTGGGCGCGCCCAGCCGCGACGGCACCAAGGTCCACGCAGGCCCAGCGGTGCGCATGGTCGCTCGCGAGTTCGGCGTCGAACTGGCGCAAGTCACCGGCACCGGGCCGAAGGGCCGCATCCTCAAGGAAGACGTGCAGGCGTTCGTGAAGGGGCAGCTGCAGCGCAGCAAGTCCGGCGCAACAGCAGGCGCAACTGGCGGCGCGGGCATCCCGCCCATTCCGGAAGTCGACTTCAGCAAGTTCGGCGAAGTGGAAGAAGTGGCGATGACCCGGCTGATGCAGGTCGGCGCCACCAATCTGCACCGCAGCTGGCTGAACGTGCCCCACGTGACCCAGTTCGAGTCCGCCGATATCACCGAGGCGGAGGCCTTCCGCATCGCGCAGAAAGCCGCGGCGGAGAAGGCTGGCACCAAGCTCACCATCCTGCCGATCCTGCTCAAGGCCTGCGCCCACCTGCTGCGCGAGCTGCCGGACTTCAACAGCTCGCTCGCGCCCAGCGGCAAGGCGCTGATCCGCAAGAAGTACGTGCACATCGGCTTCGCCGTCGACACCCCGGACGGCCTGCTGGTGCCAGTGATCCGCGACGTGGACCGCAAGGGCCTGCTGCAACTCGCGCTCGAGGCTGCCGAACTGGCGGAAAAGGCGCGGACCAAGAAACTCTCCGCCGACGCCATGCAGGGCGCCTGCTTCACCATTTCCAGCCTCGGGCACATCGGCGGCACCGGCTTCACGCCCATCGTCAACGCGCCGGAAGTGGCGATCCTCGGCGTGAGCAAGGCGACCATCCAGCCGGTGTGGGACGGCAAGGCCTTCCAGCCCCGGCTGATGCTGCCGCTGTCGCTGTCCTACGACCACCGGGTGATCAACGGTGCGGCAGCGGCGCGCTTTACCCGCAGGCTGGGCGAGGTATTGGGGGACATTCGCAGTCTGTTGCTGTAGCGCCCTTCTCGGCGCGGTTCGCGAGCAAGCTCGCTCCTACAGTTGAGGCCGATGCGCTCTTCGTAGGAGCGAGCTTGCTCGCGAACCCCATCACATCCGGTCCAACGGAATGCTCAGGTAGCGCACGCCGTTGTCCTCTGCCTCGGGCAACGCGCCGCCGCGCATGTTGACCTGGATCGACGGCCAGATCAGCGCTGGCGCATGCAGCGTTGCGTCGCGCTCATTGCGCATGGAAACAAAGGCGTCCTCGCCGACACCTTCATGCACGTGCACATTCGCCTGTCGCTCAAGCGCCACGGTCGTCTCGTGCTGGTGCTCGTTGCGCCCCGGCGCCAGGTAGTCGTGGCAGAGGAACAGCCGCGTGTCGTCCGGCAAGGCGAACAGTCGCTGGATCGAGCGGTACAGCTGCCGCGCATCGCCGCCGGGGAAATCGCAGCGGGCGGTACCATAGTCGGGCATGAACAGCGTGTCACCGACGAAGGCCGCATCGCCGACCAGATAGGTCATGCACGCCGGCGTATGGCCGGGCGTATGCAGAGCCTGCGCCTGCAATTCGCCAATGCTGAAGTGCTCGCCATCTTCGAACAGCTGGTCGAACTGGCTGCCATCACAGGGGAAGCTCTCCCCGAGGTTGAGCAGGCCGGCGAAGGTGCGCTGCACCCGGGCGATGCTCGCACCGATGGCCAGCCTGCCGCCCAGTTGGCCCTTGAGCCAGGCGGCGGCGGACAGGTGGTCGGCATGCAGGTGGGTTTCCAGCAGCCACTGCACGCTCAGGCCATGGCCGTTCACATAGTCGACGATGCGTTGGGCGCTGGAATGGCCAACACGCCCCGCGGCGGCATCGAAATCCAGCACCGGGTCGACGATGGCGCAACGGCGGCTCGCCGGATCGGCAACGACATAGCTATAGCTGGAGGTGGCCGTGTCGAAGAAGTGCTGGATGCTGGCAGTCATGCGGTCTCCCCGGGTCCGGCGGCATCAGGCGCGCCGGAAATGCCAGGGAGTATAGGCATCCGCGTCCGGGTCTCAGCCGAAGCGCACGCAGTAGATGGGCGGCAGGTTGGCCGACAGGCACTGCCAATGATCGCCGCCGTTCTCCGACAGCCACAGCCCGCCGGTGGTGGAGCCCATCGCCAGGCAGGCGCCATCGTCGTCCACCGCCAGGCCGTGGCGATACACCAGGTCAAAGGCCGCGCCCTGCGGCAGGCCGCCGTCGAGGACTTCAAAACTGGCGCCGCCGTCGCGGGTTCGGGTGACGACGAAGCGGGCGTCCACCGGAATGCGGCAGACATCCTTCACCGCGGGGACGAACCAGGCGGTGTCCGGCCGGGTCGGGTGGACGGCGACGGCGAAGCCGAAGCTCGACGGTTCGGCCTTCACGTCACTCCAGTGCGTGCCGCCGTCACTGGAGGTGAAGATGCCGTTGTGGTGCTGCACCCACAGGCGCTGCGGCTGCGCGGGGCAATGCACCAGCCGGTGCGGGTCCTGGATGACGCCGTCCTCGCGCAGCTCCGGCGGCATGTAGTCGGCGTACATGCCGCGGGTGGTCACGCGCCAACTGGCCCCGCCATCGTCGCTCTGCCATACGCCGCCGCAGGACACGGCGACGGTCAGGTGCTGGCTGTCGCGCGGGTCGACGCTGATCGAGTGGATGCCCGGCCAATCGTAGCCGCCCCCCATCCAGCGCGAGCGTTCGGGCAAGTCCCAGAGCGGGCGGTTGAGCTCCCAGCTGTCGCCACCATCGGCGCTGTGGAACAGCCCGCCGGGAATGGTTCCGGCCCAGAGCACGCCGGGCTCGGCAGCGCCGCCGGTCTCCAGGCACCAGATCTGCTGCAGCACCCAGGGCGCAGGCGGGGCTTCGCCCTCACCGGCCTTGGGCAGCGGATCGGGCTGCGGCGGGTAAGTCGGCACGGCGATCTCCTGCCAATCCTCGCCGGAGCGCTGACGCCACAGCTTGCAGCCGAAGTGGCCGAGGTTGAGGGCGGCGTAGAGGGTTTCCTCGCGGGGATCGGCAAGCACCGTGCTCAGCGGTTCGCCGAGGAAATCGCGGCGGGTTTCCTGCCAGCCGTCGGCCCCGCGCTGAAAGGTGAACAGACCCTTGCGGGTCGCCACCAGCAATCGATCATCCATCTTGCTCTCCTGAAATGCCGCTGGGTCCTCAACCGCCGCTCAAGGCCTGCACGACATAGACCTCGCTGTCCGCATCCAGCGCATCGCTGAGACCGGCGCGATCACGCAGGCGCAGGCCGTCGATGAAGATCGTCAGATGCCGACGCAGCCCGCCCTGGTCGTCCAGCAGGTAGCCACGCAGTTTCGGCGCTTCGACAAATACCGCTTCCAGCGCGTCGGTGAGGGTCGCGGCCGGCAACTCGCGCTCCTCGATGGATACGTGACGCTGGATGGACGGGGCGAAGACGATACGGCACATGACGGGACCGTGGCGGACACTGTTTGCCCCAGTCTAGGGCAGACACGGCGGGCGTTCCGGGCGCTTCGACGGAATGCGCGCGGCTGGCCGGAACGGCTCTGGAACGGCCATGCCGGTGCACGGGACCCCAGAATCAGTTTCGATCTGGCAAAACCAAAGGTCGTGAAAATCACATTTAACAAACCCATACGCCGTGCGAGTCTGCGGGAATCGTCAGCCAAATCCTTCGACATGCACCTGCTCGTTTCGCCCGCACCGCTGGAACACGTCGCCGCCCGCAAGGCCGGCAGCGCCGTCCGCCTGCCGCGCAAACACGCCCGCTGGCTCGAACTGCAACCGCTGACCCTGCCTCTGGAACTGGCCTTCTGGGCGCTCTGGCATTGCCGCCACGCGCGCCCGCCGGATTCCGCCTCTCGCTGACCGGGCACCCCGCCCGACTCCGCCCGACGGAGCTACATTCATCGAAGAGCTTGGCTCACAAAGCCGCGCCTTCATCGAACAAGACGTAGCCCGTTGCATCGCTTGCCTGCCTTCAACCCCGTGCCCTTCGGCGCGGCCCTGGCCTGCAGGTCGTCAGCGCATCCGCGTGGATGCTAACGAGAGCCCCATGAATTTCGCCTCCGTGCAAGAAGCCCAGTATTTCCTGGCCCAGAACCCCGATATCGAGATGGTCGAGCTGTTCATCCTCGACGCCAACGGCGTGCCGCGCGGCAAGCTGCTGCACCGCGAGGAACTGCTCGCGGTGTACCAGTCCGGCCGGCCGCTGCCCAGCACCATCCTCGGCCTCACCATGCACGGCGAGGATGTGGAGGATTCCGGGCTGGTCTGGGACGTCGGCGATATCGACTGCCGCGCCTACCCGCTGGCCGGCAGCCTGGTGCGCCTGCCCTGGCGGCAGATTCCCACGGCGGCAGTGCAGGTCAGCATGCACCCCGAAGAAGGCAAGCCGGCGGACATCGCCGACCCGCGCCATGTGCTGATCCAGGTGATCGACAGCCTCAAGGCCGCCGGCTACCACCCGGTGATGGCCTGCGAGCTGGAGTTCTACCTGCTGGACGCCAAGCGCGACGCCAATGGCCGTCCGCAGCCGGCGCTGGATGCCGACGGCGGCCGACCGCGCGCCACCCAGGTCTACGGCCTGCGCGAGCTGGAGCAGATCGAACCCTTCCTCGCCGATCTCTACGCCGCGTGCAAGGCCCAGGGGATTCCGGCGCGCACGGCCATCTCCGAGTACGCGCCGGGCCAGGTGGAAATCACCCTGGAACACGGCGACGCGCTGCTCGCCATGGACCAGGCGGTGCGCTACAAGCGCCTGGTGAAGGGCGTGGCGCACAAGCACGGCATGCAGGCGTGCTTCATGGCCAAGCCGTTCGACGACCTGGCCGGCACCGGCATGCATATGCACGTCTCCCTGGCCGACGCCGAAGGCAACAACCTGTTCGCCAGCGAAGATCCGGCCGGCACCCCGCTGCTGCGCCAGGCCGTGGGCGGCATGCTGAAAAGCCTGCTCGACTCGCTGCTGCTGTTCTGCCCCAACGCCAACTCCTACCGCCGCTTCCAGGCCAACAGCTACGCGCCGCTGGCGCCGACCTGGGGCTGCGACAACCGCACCGTGAGCCTGCGCGTGCCCGGCGGCCCGGCCAATACCCGGCATGTCGAACACCGCATCTGCGGCGCAGACGCCAACCCTTACCTGGCCGCCGCGGCCATCCTCGCCGGCATCCATCGCGGCATCCGCGAGCAGATCGACCCGGGTGCGCCGGTGGAAGGCAACGGCTACGCCCAGGCCAAGGAACTGCTGCCCACCGACTGGCTGACCTCGCTGCGCGCGCTGGAACGTTCCAGCTGGGCGCGCGATGCCCTGGGCCACGAATTCCTCGGCGTCTACCTGAAGGTCAAGCAGGCCGAGTACCGTCAGTTCATGGGCGAGGTCGGCGAGCAGGACTGGCGCTGGTATCTGACGCAGGCTTGAGGTGACATGAGCTGAGCTTAAAAGCCCCTCTCCCCAACCCTCTCCCGCAAGCGGTAGAGGGGGCCGATTGTGCCGAGATGAGTTTTTCGCTCATGGGAACCTCAGGCTGAAACCGAATTTGCAGCCCGCTCCGATCAGCCCCCTCTCCCTTCAGGGAGAGGGCTGGGGAGAGGGAAATCGAATAACACAGGAACACCGAAATGAACGCTGCACTGAACCCCGCCACCCCCGCCCCCGAGCGCGCGAAGTCCTATTACTCCGCGAGCCTCAACGAAGAGACCGGTTACCCCACGCTGCAAGGCGAGGTGAACGTCGACATCGCCATCATCGGCGGCGGCTTCACCGGCGTCGCCACCGCCGTGGAGCTGGCCGAGCGCGGCTACAAGGTCGCCATCGTCGAGACCAACAAGGTCGGCTGGGGCGCCAGCGGGCGCAACGGCGGGCAGGTCACCGGCAGCCTCTCGGGCGACTCCGCCATGGAGAAGCAGATGCGCCAGTGGCTGGGCGACGACGTCGACGACTTCATCTGGCACCTGCGCTGGCGCGGCCACGAGATCATCAAGAGCCGCGTGGAAAAGTACGGCATCCAGTGCGACCTGAAGTTCGGCCACCTGCACGCGGCGATGAAGCCCTCGCACATGGACGAGCTGAAGGCCACCTTCGACGACGCCAAGCGCCGTGGCATGGGGGACGAGATCAGCCTGCTGGACGGTGCCGACGTGCGTGCGCACCTGGAGAGCGACCTCTACTGCGGCGCCATCAAGAACACCCGCAACATGCACCTGCACCCGCTCAACCTGTGCATCGGCGAGGCCAAGGCCGCTGCCAGCCTGGGCGCGCTGATCTTCGAACATTCCGAGGTGCTGGACATCGTCCACGGCCCGCGTCCGGCGGTGGTTACTTCGGGCGGCCGGATCAATGCCGCGCAAGTGATGCTGGCCGGCGACGTCTACCACAAGCTGGAACGCAAGCAGCTCAAGGGCATGATCTTCCCCGCCATGGGCGGCATCGTCACCACCAGGCCGCTGGGTGAGCTGGCCAAGCGCATCAACCCGCAGGACCTGGCGGTCTACGACTGCCGCTTCGTGCTCGACTACTACCGCATGACCGGCGACGGCCGCCTGCTGTTCGGCGGCGGCGCCAACTACTCCGGCCGCGACTCGCGCGACATCGCCGGCGAGCTGCGGCCGTGCATCGAGCGCACCTTCCCGGCGCTGAAGGGCGTGGACATCGAGTTCCAGTGGAGCTGCGCCATGGGCATCGTGATGAACCGCATCCCGCAGCTGGGCAAGCTGTCGGAGAACGTCTGGTACTGCCAGGGCTACTCCGGCCATGGCGTGGCGACCACCCACATCATGGGCGAGATCATGGCCACGGCGATGACCGGCGACCTGGAGAAATTCGACACCTTCGCCCAGTGCAAGCACATCCGCGTGCCGATGGGCGACGTGTTCGGCAACCCGATGCTGGCGGCGGGGATGTGGTACTACCAGATGATGGAGAAGCTGCGCTGATTGGCGGTATTTCCGTCTGACGCAGGCCTTGCGGGGGAACGCGCGCAGCGCCGTCCCTAGCAGGTCGGGCACTGCGCGGCTCTTCGTAGGAGCTAGCTTGCTCGCGAACCTTGCCCCGCTGCGGACTCCGTTCGCGAGCAAGCTCGCTCCTACAGGTGTTCATCCTGAAATCTGGGTGCAAGACGAGCCTTCGCGGACAAGGTCCGCTCCTACGGGAGCGCGCGCACCGTAACGGTTCTGGCAGTGGCTCTTGAAGTCTTACAGAGATGCACCCGAGCACTCCGAATGCCCCGTTCAACGAGGGAATTTTTCGCCCCAAGCGAAAAACCGGATGTCCGGGGCAAGACCTTTGCCTGCTTTGGGTCGTTTGCCAAAGTAGGTCGCCCGAGGGGGCGAAACAGGGAGTCTGCGCGCACGCTGAAGCGGCGCTGGAACACCCAGGCCAATGCAGCAGACCTGCAACACCCGAGCAAGAGAAAGCGCCGGCCCTGCCGGCGGATCGCGGGCATGGCCCTCCTACAGGGGGCTTCGGCGATCAGGGGGAACGCCCGTCCTCCGCCCGTACCCGCAGCCTCTCGACACCGCCGCCGCGCTCAGGGATAAAGGCTCCACTTCGAAACTGGAGCAAGCCATGCGTTTCCCCTCGATGACCGCCCTGCGCGTGCTGGACGCCGTCGCCCGTCTGGGCAGTCTGTCCGGTGCGGCCAGCGAGCTGAGCCTGACCCGCAGCGCCGTCAGCCACCAGTTGCACAGCCTGGAAGACTGCCTGGGCATCGCCCTCACCGAACGGGTCGGCCGTGGCATCGCGCTGACCTACCACGGCGAATGCTTCGCCCGCGAGACCCAGCGCGCGCTGGCGATCCTCAACGAGGCGCGGCGCTTCGCCAATGCCGAGGAAGTCTCCGGCCGCCTGTGCGTGAGCTGCACGCCGGGCTTCGCCACCTACTGGCTGTGCCACCAGATCGGCAAGTTCCAGCGCGCCCACCCGCAGGTGGAGCTGAATCTGGTCTCGCCACGGGTGCCCGACGACGTCAGCGACCGCGACGTCGACCTGTTCATCGCCTACGGCGTCGGCGACTGGACCGACCTGCACGTCGAGCTGATCGCCACCCTGGATACCTTCCCGGTATGCAGCCCCTCGCTGATCAACTCGGTGGGCGGCCTGGACTCCCCGGAGGACCTCGCCAGCCTGCCCTTCCTGCACATGGTCGACCATTCCGACTGGTTGCTGTGGACCGCTGCCGCTGGGGTGCGCGACCTCAATGTGCGCAACGGCATCGTCTTCTCCGATGCGCACCTGGTGCAATCGGCGGCCATCGCCGGGCAGGGCGTGGCCATGGGCGATGCGCTGGTCAGCGGCGACGCGATGGCCAAGGGGCAGTTGGTGCGGCTGTTCAACGTCGCCATCGAGCCACCCAACCGCTACTACTTCGTCACCGACCCGGCCAGGTCCGAACGCCCCGACATTCGCGCCTTCAAGGCCTGGATGAAGGCCGAGCTGCGCATGTCCGAGCAGTTCCGCCACAGCGGAAGAACGGCGGTGATTGGTGAATGAATTCGAACAATGAGGGCGAAAAAACGCGATTGAAGCGGAGAGGGATTTGACAATACTGCATTAAAAAAAGGCCGCTGATCTTTACCCGATCCTCACCGGCGGCCTCTCGAACAAGAACAAGAAATCGAGGTAAGTGCAGTGGAGCGACAGCCCCAACTCCGTGCCATCGGCATCGGCAAGAGCTACGGAAGTTTCAACGCGCTGGACAACGTGTCCATCGACATCCAGCAGGGCGAGTTCCTCACCCTCCTCGGGCCTTCGGGCTCCGGCAAGACCACCTTCCTGATGATCCTCGCCGGGTTCCAGGACCCATCCCGCGGCAAGCTCGAAGAGGGCGGTGCCGACATCACCCGGCGTCCCGCCGAGAAGCGCAACTTCGGCATGGTGTTCCAGGGCTACGCCCTGTTCCCGCACATGAGCATCGAGGACAACGTCGGCTTCCCGCTGAAGATCCGTGGCGTGAAAGCCGAGGAACGCAACCGCCGCGTGCGCCACATGCTCGATGTGGTCGGCCTCGGCGAGCACCTGGGCAAGCGCCCCGGCGAGCTCTCCGGCGGCCAGCAGCAACGCGTGGCCATTGCCCGCGCCCTGGTGTTCGAACCGGACATGCTGCTGCTCGACGAACCCCTCTCGGCGCTGGACAAGAACCTGCGCGAACAGCTGCAGGCGGAACTGCAGCGCATCCATCGCCAGGTCGGCACTACCTTCGTCTTCGTCACCCACGACCAGAACGAAGCCCTCGCCCTCTCCACCCGCATCGCCATCTTCAACCGCGGCCAGCTGGCCCAGGTCGACGACCCGCAGACCATCTACAACCTGCCGAGCAACCGTTTCGTCGCCGAGTTCCTCGGCAAGATGAACCTGTTCCCGCTGAGCCAGGTGGGCCGCGCCGGCGAGCTGGCCTGCGGACGCTTCGGCGAGGCCGAGCTGCGCGCCGGCTATTCCCACGCCATGCAGGCCGAGGCGCCGCTGCTGGCGGTGCGCCCGGAACACATGCAGCTGCACAGCGCCCCGCCGCAGGTGAACGGCCACAACGTGGTGCAGGCCGTGCTCACCGCCAAGACCTACCAGGGCGCCAGCACCGAGCTGTGCCTGGGTGCCGGCAGCGAGGGCAAGCAACCGATGAGCCTGGCCGTGCACGCCGACCACCAGGCCTCGCGCCTGGAACAGGGCGCGAAGGTCTGGCTGAG
The DNA here is from genome assembly GCF_047304025.1 of Pseudomonas sp. Pseusp97. NCBI lineage: Bacteria > Pseudomonadati > Pseudomonadota > Gammaproteobacteria > Pseudomonadales > Pseudomonadaceae > Pseudomonas > Pseudomonas sp. Pseusp97. The sequence goes on from NZ_JBGLYK010000051.1 coordinate 16,656, forward strand.
CTGGCCCATCGAGAAAAGCCTGCTGATCGCCTGAGTCGCCGCACGCATTCGTCCCCTATTCGCCATCCCACCTGACCGGGAGCTGCACCCATGTTCAATCCGAAAGAGTTCAATCCCCACCAGCAAGACTGCATCCAAGTCCTCATCGAAAAGACCCGTCGCGGGCAGATCGACCGCCGCACCTTCCTCAAGGGCATGGGCCTGATGGCCGCCCTGCCGCTGGCCTTGCGCAGTGGCGTGAGCTTCGCCGCCGGCGACAAGCCGCTGGTGGTGGTGAACTGGGGCGGCGACGCCATCAAGGCGTTCGGCAAGGCCTGGACCGAGGGCTTCTCCAAGGCCACCGGCATCCCCACCAAGATCGACGGCAGCGGCCCCACCGAAGGCGCCATCCGCACCCAGCTGTCCAGCGGCCGGGTGAGCTGGGACGTGGTCGACGCGGAAAGCTCGGTGCTGCAGATCCTCGGCAAGGAAGGCCTGGTCCAGCCCATCGACTACAACGTGGTGTCCAGGGACAAGGTGCTGCCCGGCTTTGCCTACGAATACGGCATCGCCAACTACATGCTCAGCTACGTGATCGCCTACGACAGCGAGCGCTTCGGCGACAAGGCACCCAAGACCTGGGCGGACTTCTGGGACGTGAAGACTTTCCCCGGCAAGCGCACCCTGTACAAGTGGATGAACGGCATGCTCGAAGCCGCGCTGCTGGCCGACGGCGTGACGCCGGACAAGCTCTACCCGCTGGACGTGCCGCGCGCGCTGAAGAAGATCGAGGAGCTCAAGCCCCATGTCCTGTCCTTCTGGGGCTCGGGCGCGGAAACCCAGCAGCTGCTGATCGAAGGCGAAGTCTCCATGGGCGCCATCTGGAACACCCGCGCCCAGGTCATCACCGACGACAGCGAAGGCCGCATCAAGTGGACCTTCGACAACGCCCTGCTGGGCTGCAGCAACTGGGGCGTGCTCAAGGGCAACCCGGCCGGCACCGAGGCGGCGATGAAATTCATTGCCTACGCCCAGGACCCGCAGACCCAGGTGGAGCTGTTCAAGATGTTCGGCAACGGCCCGGCCAATCCCGCCGCCGCTGCGCTGATCCCGGACGACCGCAAGCACCTGAACTGCACAGATCCTGCGAACCTGCCCAAGCAGGTGATGCTCAGCCACGAGTGGTACACCGACCACTACGGGGCGACGCTGGAGCAGTACCTGACCCACATTTCCAAGTGACGCGGAGCGCAGGTCATGGCCGATAACGCCCCCTCGCGGCTGAAGCTGGGCGCCCTGCTGCTGCCGCTGCCGGTCGTGCTGATCGTCTTCTACGTACTGCCCTTCCTCGGCGTGCTCGGCTGGAGCGTGACCCTGCCCGAGCCGGGGATCGAGCAGTACCAGCGGATCATCACCGACCCGGCGATCCACGACGTGCTCTGGCGGACCTTCCGCCTGTGCACCACGGTCAGCGTGATCTCCCTGGTGATCGCCTACCTGATGGCCTACTGCTGGGTCTACAGCCCGCCGTTCTGGCAGCGCGTGGTGGAAATCTGCGTGTTCATCCCCTTCTGGCTGTCGGTGCTGGTGCGCGCCTTCGGCTGGCTGATCGCCCTGCGCAGCAACGGCCTGCTCAACGACTGGCTGCAGTTCCTGGGCATCACCAGCGAGCCGTTGCAGCTCACCCGCAACGAGCTGGGCGTGGTGATCGGCATGGTCCACTTCATGGTGCCCTTCGCGCTGTTCCCGCTGGTTTCCACCATGCGCCGCCTCGACCCTCGCGTGCTGCTGGCCGCGCGCGGCCTGGGCGCCGGGCAGCTGCGCACTTTCTGGAGCATCTTCGTGCCGCAGACCATCCCCGGCATCCTCGGCGCCTTCATCATCGTCTTCGTGTTCTGCCTGGGCTTCTTCATCACCCCGGCGATCCTCGGCGGCGGGCAGACCGTGATGGTGGCCGAGTACGTCTACCTGCAGATGTTCCAGACCAGCAACTGGGGCCTGGGCGCCGCGCTCTCGGTGGTGCTGCTGGCGCTGGTCAGCGCGATGATCTGGGCGCTGCTGCGCATGACCCGCGTCGACAAGCTGGTGGGATAAGGAGCCGCAGTCATGAATTCGCACGAAACCAAAGCCCCGAGCCGCCTGCTGGCGACCATGGCGATGATCTTCATGGTCTTCCCGCTGCTGGCGGTGATCCCGGTGTCCTTCACCAGCAAGCGCTTCCTGTCGATGCCCAACGGCAACTGGTCGCTGCGCCACTACCAGGCGCTGCTGGACAGCCCCGAATGGCTCTCGGCAATCGGCCAGAGCCTGGTCGTCGCCACCGCCACCTGCATCATCGCCACCGCGCTGGCGGTGAGTTTCAGCCTCGGCATCTGGTACCTGCGCTCGCGCCTGGCGACCCTGCTGATCGGCCTGGTGCTGCTGCCCATGGCGATCCCGCCGATGATCTCGGCGATGGTCCTGTACTTCATGGAAACCAAGGTCAGCCAGTTCGCCCCCGGCCTGGGCTACGACACGCTGTTCGGCCTGACCATCGCGCACATCGTGATGGTCGTGCCCTACGGCGTGGTGACCATGCTGGTGGCGCTGAGTCAACTGGACCGGCGCATCGAACTGGCCGCGCGCAACCTTGGCGCCAGCCTGGGCCAGACCACCTTCATGGTGGTGCTGCCGAACCTCAAGCTGGGCGTGGCGAGCACGGCGCTGCTGTGCTTTGCGCTGAGCTGGGAGGAGATCGCGGTGACCCTGTTCGTCACCAGCACCGAGGTCAACACCCTGCCGCGGCAGATCTGGTCCGGCCTGCGCGACAACATCGACCCTGCCGTGGCGGCCATCTCGGTGGTTCTGATCGCCCTGACCTTCGTCGCGCTGGTCGGGCGGATGATCGCCCAGCGCTGGATCTTCCGGGAGTTCCGTTCGCGAGCAAGCTCGCTCCTACACAACGCCATGCCTCCTGCACAGACCGTAGGGCGCACAACCCGGAACGGGTTATCCGCCGAGTACCTCGCGGCGGATAACGCTGGCGCGTTATGCACCCGATGATCTGCCACGCAGCGGAATATCCCGTCGGGCAGGAGCGGACTCCGTCCGCGATCGCTCACCGACAAGATCGGAGCGACGCATGGACATCGCGGACAGAGTCCGCTCCTACGCCAGCCACCATCGGCGGGATGATCACTCCGCCTTCTTGCGAATCCAGTACAGGTAGGTCCCCGCCTCTTCCTGCTGTTCCACCAGCTCGTGGCCGAGGAAGACGCAGAACTTGGGGATGTCGCGACGCGTGGAAGGATCGGTGGCGATGACCTTGAGCAGGCCGCCGGCCGGCAGGTCGCGCACCTTGTTGTGCAGCATCATGACCGGCTCGGGGCAGTTCAGGCCGGTGGCGTCGAGAATCGCATCGACAGGCTGGGACATCACGTCACTCCAGAAAACCAATGGCGCATTGTCGCGCAAAGGGCACCGTGCGGTCACCCCGCGTCCGTCCGGGTCACCGAACCTTGGTTGGGGGGTGGCCGCTGCGGGCGCCGGGCATGCTGGCGCATTCGCTCCCCACAATGGAATGTCGATGCGCGCCCTCCTCTGCCTGTGCCTTGCGCTGCTCGCCGGCTGCGCCGCCCGCGACCAGGTCCCCGACTTCGCCGCCAGCGCAGGCGAAGACCTGCCGGCCACCTGGTTCGAAGCCGTCATCACGGCGCGCGACGGCACGAAGCTCTCCGCCACCGTATTCCAACCCGCACTGAAGGCCGGCGAGAGCGCCCCGCTGATCGTCCACACCCACGGCTGGGGCGGCTGGCGGGTGACCGGGCCGGATGGCTACTACGGCAAGAACATGATGTCCGGCCGCGCCGCGTTGCGCGCCTGGAAGGCCGGCTTCTGGGTAGTCAGCTACGACCAGCGCGGCTGGGGCGGCAGCGACGGGCGCATCGAGATGATGAATCCGCAGTTCGAGGTGCAGGACGCCAGCGCGGTGATCGACTGGGCCGCCACGCACCTGGCCCGGCTGACCCTGGACGGCCCGAACGACCCGCGCGTCGGCATGCTCGGCGAAAGCTATGGCGGCGCCGTGCAGCTGCTGGCCTCGGCGGAAGACCCGCGCATCGACGCCATCGTCCCCATCGCCACCTGGTACGACCTGGCCGACGCCCTGGCGCCGGACGGCCAGCTGAAGATCGGCTGGGGCGGCGTGCTGGTCAGCCTGGGGCTCGCGACCGGTTACGACCTGGGCAAGTTCGTCCAGGCCGATTACCTGCACACCTCTGGCGGGCGCATGGCCGCGCCGGTGCAGGCCGAACTGCACGCCAACAGCCTTGCCAGCTATTGCGCGGCCGGCCGCCTGCCCCACGCCGATGCCCTGCTGATCCAGGGCCTGCGCGACACGCTGTTCCCGCTGGACCAAGGGCTGCAGATCCGCGAGTGCCTGAAACGTGGACCGGCTGATGTGCGCCTGCTGGGCATGCAGGGCGGACACATCCTGCCGCCGCCGCTGCAGGCCTGGAGCGGGCTGCCGCCGTTCAACAACGAACCGGTGATCCACTGCGGCTCGCGGGCGATCAACCTCTATACCGGCATAGTCGCCTGGTACGAGGAAAAGCTGCGCAAGCGCCCCGGCGCCGCCGACGGCGTACCGGACCTCTGCATCAGCCTCGATCTCGACCAGGGCGTGGCGCTGGACGAACTGCCGCCGCCCGGGCCCTGCGTGGCGCTGCCGGATACCGCCATCCGCCCGGCAGCGAGCGGCCTGCTGCAACCCTCTCGGTTCATTCCCCTGCAGCCTGTCAGCGAACACAGCGCCCTGCTCGGCAGCGCCGAAGTGCGGCTCAGCCAGCCGCTGACGGAGCGCCCCGACGCGCAGCTGTTCGCCGCCCTGGCAGTTCGCAGCGCCGATGGCCATACGCGGCGCCTGGACGAACAGGTGAAACCGCTGGCGAACCAGGGCAGCACGCGGCTGAACGCCGTCAGCGCCAGCCTGGCGCCGGGGGATGAGATTGGCTTGCTGGTGAGCGGCTTCAGCGACCAGTACCTGTTCAACAGCTCCTGGCGGATTTCCCCAGTGGAACTCAAGGGCGAGGTGCAGCTACCTGGCCTGGTCCCGCTGCAGCCGCGCATGGCCGCGCGTCCCTGACGCCTCTGCCGTGCGGTTCGCGAGCAAGCTCGCTCCTACAGGTCGAGCTCGGTGCGCCCCTTGTAGGAGCGGAGCTTCTCCGCGAAATCCCGGCGCAGCCGGGACAGCTCTGGTGGCCATACACCGGCCTGACGGCCTGATCGCGGAGAGGCGCCGCTCCTACGAGGAAGATTCTGCGTTGGGCGTTCGCCCTCTCCCCCCCGGGGGAGAGGGAAATCCCAGGTACGGACCTTCAGAGGAAAACAGTTGCTCCTACAAGAGCAAGGCGCCCTCCCGCCAGCCCGTCAGCGCAACGGCCCGTCCGGCGCCTCGTCCAGCTGCGCCAGCAGCATCGGCTGGCCATCGCCCTCGGCAGGCAACAGGGCCCATTGTTCCTTGCTGCCCAGGCGACGGTACACCTGCTTCACCTGGCTACCCAGCGGCAGCGGCGCCTTGAAGTGGGCGTCCAGGCGCACGTTCTCGGCCAGGCGGCGGCCGGTCAGGCTGCGCGCCAGGCCCCACATGCCGTGGGCGAAGGGTTTGCCGAAGCCGTAGTGCGAAGCCATCAGCCGGGACAGGTGCAGCGGGTTGAAATCGCCGCTCAGCCCGGCGTAGCGCCAGCCGACGATCTTCGGCACTCGCCACTGCACGCCGGAATGCACCGGCGCCTCCAGCGTGTGCCACCGGGCGCGTTCGGGCAGCGGATCGGGCTCGCTTTCGCGATGGAGGAAGTCGCCCCGGCGCAGGTAGGTGGTGATCGACTGCCAGTAGAGCATGTCGTGGTGCCAGGCCTCGGTGACCACATCCACCTCCAGGCCCAGCTCGCTACGACGGCTGGTGAGGATGCGGCAATCGAACTGCAGCGGCTCGTGCTCGTCGAGCAGTCGGTAGCGCTGGATATGGCTGCGCAGGTGGATCAGCCCGACCACCGACAGCGGCATGCGCGAGCGGCTGAGCAGGCGCAGGTGCAATGGCAGGCTGATCACCTGCGGATAAAGCAGCGGCACGCCCAGCGCCGGGTCGAGGCCGAAGTGCTGGCGGTAGGCGCGAAGGTGGCGCAGGTCGAACTGCAGGGTGCGGCTGTCCATCGCCAGGTAGGGCACGCGCTCGCCCTGGCCGAGACCACGGCGTGGCAGCAGCATGCGGCTGTAACTGCCCAGGAGGGAGGGCAACTTTCGCTTCACGAAGGTCTCCGGAAGATCTCGCGCCGCACAGCATGGGCAATGCCGGGCGGCGCGACAAGTCACCGAAGGTCGGGTGGCGTGACCGGGCAGTTCCGCGTCGCTAGCGTTCGCCCTTCTCGAAGCGGCGCAGATGGCAGGTCACTTCCTCGCGGTCGTGGTAGAGCTGCTTGCAGCCGATCTGCACCTTCAGCCCGCGTTCGCGGAAGGAATCCTCGAGGCGATCGAGGATGCGCCGCACCTCGGCGTAACGCTGCTTCATCGGCAGCTTGAGGTTGACGATGGCCTCGCGGCACAGCCCCTCGCCGATCCAGGTTTCGATCATCGCGCCGGTGCGCGCCGGCTTCTCTACGATGTCGCAGACCATCCAGTCCATGCGCTGGCGCGGACGGAAGGCGTAACCGTCGACGCGCTGGTGCTCGACCAGCCCGGAGTACATCAGGTTCTCCGCCATCGGCCCGTTGTCCACGGCGACGACGCGCATCTCCCGGTTCACCAGCTGCCAGGTCCAGCCGCCGGGCGATGCGCCCAGGTCCACGGCGAGCATGTCCGGCGCCAGGCGACGGTCCCAGTCGGCGCGGGGGATGAAGTGGTGCCAGGCCTCTTCCAGCTTCAGTGTCGAACGACTGGGCGCCTCGCGGGGGAACTTCAGGCGCGGGATGCCCATGGGCCACATGGCGCAGTTGCGCGCCTCGGCCAGGCCGATGAAGGCCTCGCGGCCGGAGCGGAAGGTCAGCAGCAGGCGCGGCAGGCTCGGGTCTTCCGCCAGCTTGCCGGCTTTTACCAGCGCGGCGCGCAGCGGTTTCTCGAACTTGCGGCAGAAGGTCGAGAGTTCCTTGCCGTCATTGGTGTCGAACACCTCCAGCCAGAGGCTGCCGCATGGCGGAAAGCCGGCCAGGGCCTCGAGGATTGCGCCGATGCGGTCCGTTTCCGGCAGCGCGGTGAAGCCGTTGCCGCGCGCCCACTGGCGCGGGAAGATCAGCTCGGAGAAGCGCAGCTGGCGCATCAGGCGCTCGGCGCCATCGGCGTCGGTGCAGATGAATTCGGCGTAAGCGCTAGCCGGCTTGGCCCGGGCATAGCCGGGGATGTCCAGGCGCGCGGCGTGCTCGGACAGCTCGGCGCAGACCTCGTTCTCGAAGCCCGGACGGCAATGCAATAAAAGGGTATTCATCGGGGTGTCTCCTTGGCCGCGCACTATAGAGGCTGCCCACGAAGGTTTCATGCAGATTCGCCGGAAATCTCCCACGACCGCAGTCACTTGATCTGAACCCCAGCCAGGGACCAGGGGTCCAGAACAGATGGCAATACCCCGTCAAGCGGTCTAGCTTGAGTGGTCTGGCCCAGCACGCCAGAAGACTGCCCGATGATTGCCGTGCCTGGCGAAGATTGCCACCGTTCGTGGCCTGCCCATGCGGAGTAGGCCTGCGATGGATCAGGACGTCAGCGCCCTTCTTCGCCAAGTATCGCCAGTGCGCCATCGAATCGGCCGCGCTGCCGAACACGAGCAGAATCCAAGCCTGAGGAGAATGTCATGCCCGCCGTGGATAGCCTGAACAGCCTGCGCACCCTGGAGGTCGCCGGCAAGACCTATCACTACTACAGCCTGCCGGAGGCGGCGAAGAGCCTGGGGGACCTGGGCAAGCTGCCGATGTCCCTGAAAGTGCTGCTGGAAAACCTGTTGCGCTGGGAAGACGACAACACCGTCACCGGCGACGACCTCAAAGCCCTGGCCGGCTGGCTGAAGACGCGCAGCTCCGACCGCGAAATCCAGTACCGCCCCGCCCGCGTGCTGATGCAGGACTTCACCGGGGTACCGGCGGTGGTCGACCTCGCCGCTATGCGCGACGCCATGGCCAAGGCCGGCGGCGACCCGCAGAAGATCAACCCACTGTCCCCGGTCGACCTGGTCATCGACCACTCGGTGATGGTGGACAAGTTCGCCAGCCAGTCGGCCTTCGCCCAGAACGTCGAGATCGAGATGGAGCGCAACGGCGAGCGCTACGCCTTCCTGCGCTGGGGGCAGAACGCCTTCGACAACTTCCGCGTGGTGCCGCCGGGCACCGGCATCTGCCACCAGGTCAACCTGGAATACCTGGGGCGCACCGTCTGGACCAAGGACGAGGACGGCCGCACCTACGCCTTCCCCGACACCCTGGTCGGTACCGACTCGCACACCACCATGATCAACGGCCTCGGCGTGCTCGGCTGGGGCGTGGGCGGCATCGAGGCGGAAGCGGCCATGCTCGGCCAGCCGGTGTCGATGCTGATTCCCGAGGTGATCGGCTTCAAGCTCACCGGCAAGCTGAAGGAAGGCATCACCGCCACCGACCTGGTGCTGACCGTCACGCAGATGCTGCGCAAGAAAGGCGTTGTCGGAAAATTCGTCGAATTCTACGGCGATGGTCTCGCCGACCTGCCCCTGGCCGACCGCGCCACCATCGCCAACATGGCCCCGGAATACGGCGCCACCTGCGGCTTCTTCCCGGTGGACGAAATCACCCTGGGCTACCTGCGCCTGTCCGGGCGCCCGGAAGAGACGGTCAAACTGGTGGAGGCCTACAGCAAGGCCCAGGGCCTGTGGCGTGAAAAAGGCCACGAGCCGGTGTTCACCGATTCCCTGCAACTGGACATGGGCGACGTCGAAGCGAGCCTCGCCGGGCCCAAGCGCCCACAGGACCGCGTCGCCCTCGGCCATGTCAGCCAGGCCTTCGACGACTTCCTCGGGCTGCAGATCAAACCGGCCGCCACCGAGGAAGGCCGCCTGCTCAGCGAGGGTGGCGGAGGTGCCGCTGTCGGCTCGGCGGAATCCACCGGGGAGGCCGACTACCACTACGAAGGCCAGACCTACCGGTTGAAGAACGGCGCCGTGGTCATCGCCGCCATCACCTCCTGCACCAACACCTCCAACCCCAGCGTGATGATGGCCGCCGGCCTGCTGGCGAAGAAGGCGCTGGAGAAGGGCCTGCAGCGCAAACCCTGGGTGAAGAGCTCGCTGGCGCCCGGCTCCAAGGTGGTCACCGAGTACTTCCACGCCGCCGGCCTGACCCGCTACCTGGACGAACTGGGCTTCGACCTGGTGGGCTATGGCTGCACCACCTGCATCGGCAACTCCGGCCCACTGCTCGACCCCATCGAGAAGGCCATCCAGCAGGCCGACCTGACCGTCGCCTCGGTGCTCTCCGGCAACCGCAACTTCGAGGGCCGCGTGCATCCCCTGGTGAAAACCAACTGGCTGGCCTCGCCGCCGCTGGTGGTCGCCTACGCCCTGGCCGGCACCGTGCGCACCGACCTGACCCAGGACCCGCTGGGCACTGGCAAGGACGGCAAACCGGTCTATCTGAAGGACATCTGGCCGAGCCAGCAGGAAATCGCCGAAGCGATTCAGAAAATGGACACGGCGATGTTCCACAAGGAGTACGCCGAAGTCTTCCAGGGCGACGAGAAATGGCGGGCGATCCAGGTACCGGATGCCAAGACCTACACCTGGCAGGACGATTCCACCTATATCCAGCATCCGCCCTTCTTCGAGCACATCGCCGATGCGCCGCCCAAGGTCGAAGACATCCAGGGCGCCAACATCCTCGCGGTGCTGGGCGACTCGGTGACCACTGACCACATCTCCCCCGCCGGCAACATCAAGAAGGACAGCCCGGCCGGGCGCTACCTCAGCGAGCACGGCGTTGCCTACGCCGATTTCAACTCCTACGGCTCGCGCCGTGGGAACCATGAGGTGATGATGCGCGGGACCTTCGCCAACATCCGCATCCGGAACGAGATGCTCGGCGGCGAGGAAGGCGGCAATACGCTTTACGTCCCGACTGGCGAGAAGCTGGCGATCTATGACGCCGCCATGCGCTACCAGCAGGACGGCACCCCGCTGGTCATCGTTGCCGGCAAGGAGTACGGCACCGGCTCGTCCCGCGACTGGGCGGCCAAGGGCACCAACCTGCTGGGCGTGAAAGCCGTGATCGCCGAGAGCTTCGAGCGTATCCACCGCTCCAACCTGGTGGGCATGGGCGTACTGCCGCTGCAGTTCAAGGACGGCCAGGACCGCAAGGCACTGAAGCTGACCGGCAAGGAAGTGCTGAGCATCAGCGGCCTGTCGGGCGAGCTGAAGCCGCACATGAACCTCAAGGTCGCGGTGAAGCGCGAGGACGGCAGCCAGGACAGCTTCGAGGTGCTCTGCCGCATCGATACGCAGAACGAAGTCGAGTACTTCAAGGCCGGCGGGATCCTCCACTATGTTCTGCGCAGCTTGATCTAGAGCGGTTGTAACGAATGCGGCGGCCTGCAACGGGCCGCCGTCTTCGACTTTCGAAAGACTTCCAGTGACTCATAGCGATAGGCTATCGTCAGCCTACCGGCGTCACTCTTCTGACATTTTTTGTGATGGCCATCAAATTTTCGATCCGGCGGCCGATAAGCTGGACAGACGTGCCAATTCGCCTTTCTCCGAGATTCCAGCCTGATGCGCAACAACCAGCCGATCACCCAGCGTGAACGCACCTTCCCCGCCGACCAGCGACTGATCTCCACCACCAATGCCCGCGGTGTCATCAGCTACGTCAATGAGGCCTTCAGCGCCATCAGCGGCTTCTCCCGCGAGGAACTGCTGGGCGCGGCGCACAACCTGGTGCGTCATCCGGACGTGCCGCCGGCGGTATTCGCGCACATGTGGGAAACCCTGAAGAAAGGCCGCCCGTGGATGGGCATCGTCAAGAACCGCTGCAAGAACGGCGACCATTACTGGGTCAGCGCCTATGTCACGCCGATGTACGAGCGCAACGAGATCGTCGGCTACGAGTCGGTGCGGGTGAAGCCCACCGCCGAACAGGTACGCCGGGCAGAAGCGCTGTATGCACGGATCAATGCCGGCAAGTCGGCCATCCCCGCCCGCGACCGCTGGCTGCCGGTACTGCTGGACTGGCTGCCGTTCATCCTGATCGGGCAGATCGGCTTCCTCATCGGCGCCTGGCTGAATTCCCACTGGGGCTTCCTGCTCGCCGCCCTGCTCTCCATCCCGCTTGGCCTGGCTGGCCTCGGCTGGCAACAGCGCGGCCTCAAGCGCCTGCTGCGACTGGCCGAGCAGACCACCTCCGACCCGCTGATCGCCCAGATGTACACCGACAGCCGTGGCGCCCAGGCACGCCTGGAAATGTCCATACTCAGCCAGGAAGCACGCCTGAAGACCTGCCTGACCCGTCTGCAGGACACCGCCGAAACCCTCACCGAGCAGGCCCGCGAAGCCGACTCCCTGGCCCACCACAGCTCCGCCGGGCTCGACCGTCAGCGCCAGGAGACCGAGCAGGTGGCCACCGCCGTCAACCAGATGGCCGCGACCACCCAGGAAGTGGCTGACAACGTGCAGCGCACCGCCGATGCCACCCGCCAGGCCAACGACCTGACCACCGAGGGCCGGCAGATCGCCGCCGAGACCCGCGAGGCCATGCAGCGCCTGTCCAGCTCCGTGGGTGAAACCGGCGAAGCGGTCAGCCAGCTGGCCCGCGACAGCGAGCAGATCGGCGGCGTGGTGGACGTGATCAAGGGCATCGCCGACCAGACCAACCTGCTGGCGCTCAATGCCGCCATCGAAGCCGCCCGCGCCGGCGAGATGGGCCGCGGCTTCGCCGTGGTCGCCGATGAAGTCCGCTCCCTGGCGCAGCGCACCGCCGAGTCCACCGGGCAGATTCACCAGCTCATCGCCAACCTGCAGAACACCGCCACCGAGGCGGTACGCGCCATGGATTCCGGCCGTCGTCAGGCCGACGAAGGCGTGGAGCGCGTACTGCAGGCGGACAACGCGCTGGTAGGCATCAGCGACGCAGTGGCCAACATCACCGAGATGGCCACGCAGATCGCCGCCGCTGCGGAGGAACAGAGCGCCGTGGCCGAAGAGATCAACCGCAACATCAGCACCATCGCCAACCTCGCCGACCAGACCTCCGGCGAGGCGCAGCGCACCGCCCTGCTCAGCGAAGAGCTGACACAGACCGCGCAACGGCAGTATTCGCTGGTGGAGCGCTTCAACCGCTGATCCAGGCGCTCAAGCACATCTGTAGGAGCGAGCTTGCTCGCGAACTGCCGTGGCGCAGGCTACCAGGAGCGTAGGGGGCCAAAAACCGGACGGGGTTTTAGCCGCCAATGGGGATAAAACCAGAGGGGGTATTTTACCGACGCCACCGCCACACGGGGGGTAGGGGT
>NZ_JBGLYK010000520.1:0-310 GCF_047304025.1 Pseudomonas sp. Pseusp97
TTGCCCAGCAGCTTCCAGGCGGCGGAGTACTTCGGGTCCTGTTCCACGCAGCGGCGCAGGTGTTCGGCGGCTTTTGCGGCATCGCCGGCGTCCAGGTAGCCCTTGCCCAGGCCGAAGCGCAGCAGCGGGTTGTCCACGCCCTTGGCGAGCATCTTTTCCAGCGAATCGATCATGGCGAGCCTCCATCAGCAGGCCGCCATTGTGCCTCAGCAAGCGGGCCTCAAGTGCGCCAGAACGCGGGCGTCAGCAGGATCAGCAGGGAAAACACTTCCAGCCGCCCCAGCACCATGGCAAGGCTCAGCACCAGCTT
>NZ_JBGLYK010000521.1:0-309 GCF_047304025.1 Pseudomonas sp. Pseusp97
CGCTCCTACAGATCAGGCCTGGCGCGCTCTTCGTAGGAGCGAGCTTGCTCGCGAACCCGCTCGATGCCGGCGTGTCGGCTGTAACATCGCGGACATAGCACGTAGGGCGCATAACGCCCATGGCGTTATCCGCCATTGCAGCGGATAACCCGTCCGGGGTCATGCGCCCAACGGGGCTGTGAAGGTGTGCGGGGCGTAGAAACGTAGGATGGGTGGGGGGGCGCCCCGAACCAAAAAAAAAGGGGGGGGAAAAAAAGTGTTTGGTGGGGGGGCCCCCCCCAAACACAAACCAACAACGCACCCCCAAAA
>NZ_JBGLYK010000522.1:0-309 GCF_047304025.1 Pseudomonas sp. Pseusp97
GTCGCGGGTCGCGCTCGGCAGCGCGGCGAGCAGCGCCTCGGCGGTGGCCTTGGAGTCGCCCAGCAGCGCCACGGCGCTCGGGTAGAAGTCGTTGAACTTGCGCGAATCGATGTCGACGCGGATCACCTCGCCGGTGACCGGCAGGCGGTCGCGCCAGTAATCGGTATCGGCCATCTCGGTGCCGATGGCCAGGACCACGTCGGCCTCGGCAATCATGTCCCAACCGGCCTGGGTGCACAGGGTGGCGCCCGCGGCGAGCGGCGCTTCCGGCGCCAGCAGGCCCTTGCCGGCGCCGCTGTTCACCAGCGT
>NZ_JBGLYK010000523.1:0-306 GCF_047304025.1 Pseudomonas sp. Pseusp97
CCGGTGAGGTTGCCGGTCACGCCGCCCAGGGTGCCGGCCACGCCGTTGACCAGGCCGCCCACCGGGTTGCTGCCGCCGGTGGTTCCGCCGAGGGAACCGGTGATGCCACCGACCGCGCCGGTTACGCCGCTGACCAGGCCACCCACCGGATTACTGCCGCCGGTGGCTCCGCCCAGGGAACCGGTGACACCGCCGACCAGGCCGCCCACGGGGTTGCTGCTGCCCACTGCTCCGCCCAGCGAACCGGTGACATTGCCCAGCAGTCCGCCGCTCGGGTTGCTGCCATTGACCAGGCCGCCGGCGGCG
>NZ_JBGLYK010000524.1:0-299 GCF_047304025.1 Pseudomonas sp. Pseusp97
GAGCAGCAGGTAGCGCACCATAACACGCAGGCTGGCATCGATGGTGTCGGCATTGGCGGCGCGCGGCAGCAGCACGGCGAACAACAGGCTGGCGATCAGGGCGGTGGCATAACGCATGGAAGTTTCCTGGCAGACGGCAATCCGGCGATTCTTCGCAAGGCTTTCGGCCCAGGCCATTAGACGCATCTGGTTTTGCCGGCGACGCACTCGTCGCTTCGCGCGCCATCGCGCTTGCAATCGCCGCCATGGGCCTGCATATGTGAAGACACACGATGCTTGCTCGGGAGGTCGCCATGGCC
>NZ_JBGLYK010000525.1:0-292 GCF_047304025.1 Pseudomonas sp. Pseusp97
CCCCCCCCCCCCCCCCCCCCCCCCCCCCCCCCCCCCCCCCCCCCACCCCAACAACCCCTTCTGCTTGTGGGGGGGCCCCCCCCGCCCCGATACCCATGCTGGCATGCACGTGCATTGATGGGTATCGCTGCGCTCCACGCCATCCTACGTTGTGCCTCCGGCTGGCTCTGGTAGGGGGGGGGTAGGGGGGGGGGGTTGAGGCGGCCACGAGGGGGGCGAGGGGGCGGGGGGGGTGGCGGGGCCCGCCGCGCGGCCGCCGCGGGGGGGGGGGGGGGGGGGGGGCGGGGGGTGG
>NZ_JBGLYK010000526.1:0-291 GCF_047304025.1 Pseudomonas sp. Pseusp97
GCACCGGCGCGCCGACCGGATTCAACGGCATCCAGGTGGTTCAGGCCGGGGCGGGTGCGCTCAGTACCAACGATGCCTTCCGCCTGGCGCAGGGGCTGTCGGCCGGGCCGTACCAGTACTACCTGTTCAAGGGCGGCTATGACGCCGGTTCGGAGAACAGCTGGTACCTGCGCTCCAGCGTAACGGCGGTGCCGGAGCCTTCGGTGACGCCGCCTGACCCGCCTGGCCCGCAGGAGCCGCCAAGCTCCCCCGAACCACCGGGTACCCCGCAGTCACCCGGCACGCCGTCGT
>NZ_JBGLYK010000527.1:0-290 GCF_047304025.1 Pseudomonas sp. Pseusp97
GGCGCGCGGCGCCCGGGGGCGGGCCGGGCGGGCGGGGGGGGGGGGGGGGGCGCGGGGGGGGGGTGCTCCCCCCCCGGGCCGGCGCCCCCCCCCACCCCCCCCCCCCCCCCCCCCCCCGAGCCTCTCCTGAGCCTTAGGAAGCGCTGGAGGAGGTGCTGCTGGCCGGAGCAGCCGGGGCCGGAGTGGCACTGGCAACCGGGGTAGCAGCCGGAGTGCTCGGCTGGGCAGTCGGTGCGCTCGGGGCAGCCGGAGCGGCCGGTTTGGCAGCAACGGCGGGCTTGGGCGCAGCC
>NZ_JBGLYK010000528.1:0-287 GCF_047304025.1 Pseudomonas sp. Pseusp97
GGCGGGGGGCGGCTCAGCTGCGGCGGCCCCCCGCCCCCCCCCCGCCGCCCCCCCCCCCCCCCCCCCCCCCCCCCCCCCCCCCCCCCCCTCCTACAGGTACAGGCAGGCGTGCTCTGGGCTATGCCGTCATCCCAGCCCTCTCCCCAGGGCGAGGGAGCCGTTCGGTGTGGTGGCTGCCAAGGAAGCCAGCCGGCGCGCGCGGAGCTCTTGGTAGGAGCGAGCTTGCTCGCGAACCTCGCCGGGCACCCAGGCATCAGGCGGTTCGCGAGCAAGCTCGCTCCTACAGG
>NZ_JBGLYK010000529.1:0-284 GCF_047304025.1 Pseudomonas sp. Pseusp97
CAGGATCTTCGCGCCATTGGCGCGGGCGCCGGTGCAGAGGATCAGCTTGCGGTAGTCCAGCCGCCAGCCGCGCTCGACATCTTCCAGCAGCAGGCCGCGCTCGCCGGCCAGGGCGACCACGCGCGTGCCGTTGTGAATCCTGATGTTGGCGCAGGCGGCCACCTGCTCGCGCAGTTCGACGGCGGCGCGCGGCAGGTGCGCGTTGGGGCCGTCGCGCCAGATCTGTCCGCCGGGCAGCGGATTGTCGTCGAGGATGACGATGCTCGCGCCGCTCGGTGCGGCGG
>NZ_JBGLYK010000052.1:0-28982 GCF_047304025.1 Pseudomonas sp. Pseusp97
TTTGGGGCGGAGCGCGAGAGCCATGGCATCAGCGCAAGGGCCGTTCGCGAGCAAGCTCGCTCCTACAGGCCAGCTCCGGCGCGCTCTTCGTAGGAGCGAGCTTGCTCGCGAACAGAACGGCACGACGGCCGCCCTACGGTCTGCTACGGATACATCTACGCTCGGGCGGGCCCTCTCCCCCCGCCCTCTCCCTGAAGGGAGAGGGAGCTATTCGGCGCAAAGGGACAGGACAGTGTCGGCCGGTGAATGCAGGACTATTCGCTCACTCCGAACAGTCCCCTCTCCCTTCAGGGAGAGGGCTAGGGAGAGGGGCTCTTGATCTCTCTCGCTTCAGGCAGGACTGGGCAGCGCCGGCTGGCAAAGCAGCCAGTCATGCAGCAGCGCCTGCAACTCCTCGAATTTCACCGGCTTTGCCATGTAGTCATTCATCCCGGCAGCCAGGCAGCGCTCGCGGTCGCCGCTGTGGCTGTGGGCGGTGATGGCCAGCACCGGCAGGTCGGTGCAGCCCGGCAGCGTGCGGATCGCCCGGCAAGTGGCGAAGCCGTCCATCACCGGCATCTGGCAATCCAGCAGCACGGTGTCGATGGCTTCGCGACGCAGCAGCTCGATGGCTTCGGCGCCATTGTCGGCGGTGCGCACGCGGTAACCGAGCTTGAGCAGCATGCCGCGGATCACCAGCTGGTTGATGGCGTTGTCCTCGACCACCAGCACGGTGCACTGGTCCGGGCTGCGCAACACCTGGCCACCCGCGCGACGCGGCGGCGGGGCGATGCTCTGCATCGGCTGGCCAACCTGCAGTTCGAGGGCGAAGCGGCTGCCCTGCCCCGGCACGGACTCGTGAGTCAGGGTGCCGCCCAGCAGCGCCACCAGCTTGCGGCACAGCGCCAGGCCGATGCCCAGGCCGCCGTACTCGCGGGTCAGCGAACCGTCCAGCTGGAAGAAGCGCTGATAGAGCGCGCCGTCGGATGGCGTGGAGAAGCCGATACCGCTGTCCTGCACCTCGATGCGCAGCGCCAGCCCATCATTGTTCGGCGCGCCGCCAACGCGCAGGTTCACGCCGCCCTGATGGGTGAACTTGATGGCGTTGTCGATCAGGTAGCCGAGCGCCTGGGTCAGCTTACCGGCATCGCCCTCGAGGGTGTCGGGCAGGCTCTCGTCCAGCTGCAGGACGAAGCGCAGCCCGCGCTCCTCGGCGCGTGGCGCGTACTGCGCGCGCAGGCCATCGCACAGGCCGCGCAGGCTGAACGGCTCGCGGCGCGGGTAGAGCTTGCCGGCCTGCAACTCGATCAGCGCGAGGATGTCGTTGACCATGCGCATCATGTCGCGCGCCGAGCCGGTGGCGGTCTTGTGGTACTGGGCCAGCTCGATGTCCATGGGCACCGTCTGCATCAGCTCCAGCGAACCGATCACCCCGCTCATGGGCGTACGCAGTTCATGGGTGACCGTGGCGAGGAACTCGTCCTTCAGGCGGTTGCTGCTGGCCAGCTCCAGGTTCAGCTGCTCCAGCTTGCGGCTGGTTTCCTGGAGGATGCGCGTGCGCTCCTCCTTCATGGCGTTGATGCGGTCCGCCAGGGCCAGGGACAACAGACCGACTTCCAGCGCCGAGCCGATCTGGCTGGCATACATGGTGAGGAAGACGTTGGGCAGCAGGCCCAGCACCATCAGCGTGTTGACCACTCCGCCGATCAGGAACGCGCTCCAGGCGAAGATGAAATAGCGCGCCACGCGCATGCCGCGCAACCAGGCGACTATGCCGGCGGTGAAGATCACCACGGTGAAGGCCAGCGCCAGGTAGGTCGCCAGGCGCAGGGCAATGGCATAGCTGACGGTCAGCGCCAGTACCATCACCAGCGCGCCCACGCCCATCAGCACGCGCAGGACGCGGTCGATCCACAGGCTGTGCTCGCGGGTATGCAGGAAGCTGCGGGCGAACTGGCAGCCGAACAGGCCCGCCGAGCCGATCAGGAAGGGCGTGGCGGCATTGGCCCACCAGGGACTGTCGGGCCAGAAGTATTCGATGCCCGCGCCGTTGACCGAGACCTGGTAGAAGCCGAACGAAGCTATATAAAGGATGTAATAGAGGTAGCTGGTGTCGCGGACGCTCAGGAAGATGAACAGGTTGTAGATCAGCATCACCAGCAGCACGCCGTAGATGATGCCCAGCACGTAGATGCGCTGCGGCTGCTCTTCCAGATAGGCCTTGGACGACCACAGCGTCAACGGCGCCTGGATCGAGCCCTGGCTTTCCAGGCGCAGGTAGACGCGCAGCGGCTTGCCTGGCTCCAGCTTGAGGTCGAACAGGTAGTTGTTCTGGCGGATCGGCCGACTGCCGAACGGCAGGGTGTCGCCGGTACGCTGGGCCAGCTTGAAGCCGCCCTGGCCGTCGGGCAGGTAGAGGTCGAGCTTGTCCAGCGGCGGGTAGGCCAGCTCCAGCAGCCAGTTGGCCGGGTCTTTCGAAGCTCTCGGCTGGTAGTCCAGGTCCAGGCGCAGCCAGAACACCGAGCGCGAATAGCCGGCATTGAGCACGTCGCGCTCGTGGCGGCGGAAGCTGGCGGCCAGCGCCGGCGAGCTGATCTCGGCGATATCGGCCGTGCCGCGCACGTCTTCGAAGACATCCATCGCCCGCCCCAGGGGCAACTGCCCGACGTGCTCGTCGAAGCTGATGGCGCTCGCCACTGGCGAGAGGATGAGAAGGATCAGGAAGATCAGCCAGTGCCGCATGGTGCCCCGCAGTGCCGCCGACAGCTGCGCCGGAGATCCCCATCTCCTGCTTTGGCGCGCCGTGGTGGCGTTGTGTTGGAATCGGCGAACTCTAGCACAGGCCTTGTGCCCCGTGACATTCGACCCTACGGACGGGTAGCGGCCGGGCGATGCGCAGCGGACCGTTCGGTCAGCTCAGCAGCGCATTTTGGTGATAAGCTCCCGCGCCATGAAAACACCTGCCTCCCGTCCCGTAGTGCTCTGCCTGTCCGGCCACGACCCCAGTGGCGGCGCCGGCCTGCAGGCCGATATCGAAGCCCTGATCGCCCAAGGCTGCCACGCGGCGCCCACCGTCACCGCGCTGACCGTTCAGGATACCGTCAACGTTTCCGACTTCCGCGTGCTCGACCGCGAGTGGGTGCTGGCCCAGGCCAACGCGGTGATCGCCGACCTGCCGGTGGCCGCGGTCAAGCTGGGCATGCTCGGCTCGGTGCAGATGGTGGATACGGTGGTCGAGATCATGCAGTCGCTGCCGGGCATCCCGCTGGTCTGCGACCCGGTGCTGCGCGCCGGCGGTGGCGGCTCGCTGGGCAAGGACGACGTCGGCTACGCCATGCGCGAACGCCTGCTGCCGATTGCCGCAGTCGCCACGCCGAACCTGCCCGAAGCGCGCATCCTCGCCGAGCTGCCCGAGGGCACCGCCGACGAGTGCGCCGACAAGCTGCTGCCTTATATCCAGACCCTGCTGATCACCGGTGGCCATGGCGACGAGTCCGAGGTGCACAATCGCCTGTACACCCGCGACGGCCAGCGCCACACCTTCACCTGCCAGCGCCTGCCCGGCAGCTACCATGGCTCGGGCTGCACCCTGGCGAGCACCCTCGCCGGCCGCCTGGCCCTGGGCGAGGAACTGGTGAGCGCGGTGCGCAGCGCCCTGGACTACACCTGGCGCACCCTGCGCGACGCGGAAGCGCCCGGCCACGGCCAGTACGTGCCGCGCCGCCTGCCGCTGGACTATTGCTCTTAATCTGTGCGGCGCCTGCCGCAGCGGGCGCCTGAAATCGAGGTTGTGATGAAACTGCGCGGACTCTACGCCATCACCGACAGCCAGCTGCTCGACGGCGGCCGCCTGCTGCCCTACGTCGAAGCCGCCCTGAAGGGCGGCGCCAAACTGCTGCAGTACCGCGACAAGTCCGACGACGCCTCGCGCCGCCTGCGCGAAGCCGAGGCCCTGCGCGAGCTCTGCGCGCGCTACGGTGCCACGCTGCTGATCAACGACGACGCCGAACTGGCCGCGCGCCTGGGCGTCAGCGTGCACCTGGGGCAGACCGACGGCTCGCTGGCCGCCGCCCGCGCCCTGCTCGGCCGCAATGCGGTCATTGGCGGCACCTGCCACGCCAGCCTCGATATGGCCGAGAAAGCCATCGCCGAGGGCGCCAGCTACGTCGCCTTCGGCCGCTTCTTCGCCTCCCAGACCAAACCGGGTGCCTCCGCCGCCAGCGTGGAACTGCTGGAACAGGCCAAGGCCCGCTTCAACGTGCCGCTGGTGACCATCGGCGGCGTGACCCTGGACAACGCACCCGAGCTGATCGCCCGCGGCGCCGACATGATCGCCGTGATCCACGCCCTGTTCGCCGCCGACTCCCCGGCGGAAGTCGAGCAGCGCGCCCGCGCCTTCAGCCAACTCTTCGAAACCCGCTGAGCGCCACGCGCCCAGCCCTTCACAGCTTTGCGAGGTACACCATGTCCCGTTCCGAAACGCTTTTCGCCAATGCTCAGAAACACATCCCCGGTGGCGTGAACTCGCCGGTGCGCGCGTTCAAGAGCGTCGGCGGCACCCCGCTGTTCTTCAAGCACGCTGAAGGCGCGTACGTGGTGGACGAGGATGACAAGCGCTATGTCGACTACGTCGGCTCCTGGGGCCCGATGATCCTCGGCCACAGCCACCCGGACGTGCTGGATGCCGTGCGCAAGCAGCTCGACCACGGCCTGTCCTACGGCGCGCCGACTGCGCTGGAAGTGGAAATGGCCGACCTGGTCTGCTCCCTGGTGCCGTCCATGGACATGGTGCGCATGGTCAGCTCCGGCACCGAAGCGACCATGAGCGCCATCCGCCTGGCCCGCGGCTACACCGGCCGCGACAGCATCATCAAGTTCGAAGGCTGCTACCACGGCCACTCCGACAGCCTGCTGGTGAAAGCCGGCTCCGGCGCACTGACCTTCGGTGTACCGAACTCCCCGGGCGTACCGGCGGCCTTCGCCAAGCACACCCTGACCCTGCCCTATAACGACATCGCCGCGGTGGAGAAGACCCTGGCCGAAGTCGGCAAGGAAGTGGCGTGCATCATCGTCGAGCCGGTCGCCGGCAACATGAACTGCGTGCCGCCGACCGCCGGCTTCCTCGAAGGCCTGCGCAGCCTGTGCGACCAGTACGGCGTGGTGCTGATCTTCGACGAAGTCATGACCGGCTTCCGCGTGGCCCTGGGCGGCGCCCAGGCGCACTACGGCATCACCCCGGACCTCTCGACCTTCGGCAAGATCATCGGTGGCGGCATGCCCGTCGGCGCCTTCGGCGGCAAGCGCGAGATCATGGAGCACATCTCCCCGCTCGGCCCGGTCTACCAGGCCGGCACCCTGTCGGGCAACCCGCTGGCCATGGCCGCCGGCCTGACCACCCTGCGCCTGATCAGCCGCCCCGGCTTCCACGACGAGCTGACCAGCTACACCACCCGCATGCTGCAAGGCCTGCAGGACCGCGCCGACGCCGCCGGCGTGCCGTTCGTGACCACCCAGGCGGGTGCCGCCATGTTCGGCCTGTACTTCAGCGGCGCCGACGACATCATCACCTTCGAAGATGTCATGGGCAGCGACGTGGAGCGCTTCAAGCGCTTCTTCCACCTGATGCTGGACGCAGGCGTCTACCTTGCGCCGAGCGCCTTCGAGGCCGGTTTCACCTCCATCGCCCACGGCGAAACCGAGCTGAAGCTGACCCTGGATGCCGCCGAGCGCGCCTTCGCCGCCCTCAAGTGACGCTCCTTGCGAAGGCGCCCGCGGGCGCCTTCCGCTCTGCCCCGCTGTTTCCAGGGCTTTATCCGCGCCTTGCACCGCCCGTAAGTTGTCGCCGCTTTCTGACAAAAAAACAGAAAAGAAGGTAAAGACTTTGTAAGGAAGCGCCTGCTTATTTCATAATGTGAAGGCTGGCGCACTTCGCTGGCCGGGTTTTACCCGCCCCGATCCTGGAGGCCGTTTCTCCCCATGTACCGTTCCGGTCGCACCCTGCTGGGTTGCCTGTTGCTCGCACTGCCCCTGTTCACTCAGGCGGGCGGCAACTCGCTGCTGATTCCAGCCACCGGACGCTGCACCCTGAACACCGTGCCCGAACAGCTGCAACAGGCCCTGGCCACCTGCCAGCAGGCCGCCAATGCCGGCGACGCCCAGGCCCAGTTCGAACTGGGGGAATTCTTCTACACCGGCGAGCGCGCCCCGCGCGACTTCCAGGCCGCCCTGCACTGGTACGAGAAGGCTTCGCTGCAGGGCCACGCCGACGCGCAGCTGCGCCTGGGCACCATGTTCTTCCGCGGCGAAGGCGTGAAGGCCAACAACGTGCAGGCCTATATCGTGCTGAAGATGGCCGCGGTCAACGGCGCCGAAGACGCCATGGACAGCGCCGACCTGGTCGCCGAGCAGATGAACAAGGACGAACTGGACATCGCCACCAAGGTGCTCGGGCAGATCTTTCGCAACTACCTGATCGAACTGCAGACCGCCGGCAACTCGCCGTTCTCGCCGTTGCCCTAGGCCGCGCGCCAGGCCCGCATACACTGTAGGAGCGAGCTTGCTCGCGAACAGGGCTGCACGGATGACTTCGGTGCTGAGCGGTTCGCGAGCAAGCTCGCTCCTACGAAAAGCAAAAAGCTGAGCGTCAGCTGTCCTTGCTGGGCATCGGCATGGGGAACGGCATCACGTTGCCGCTGGGCTTGGCCTCGCTGATCTTCGCGGTGCCCAGGCGCTCCACTTCGTCGATGCGGATGATCGAGTGCAGCGGCACGAAGCTGCGGATGACGCCATCGAACTGCGCCTTGAGCTTCTCCTCGCTGGGGTCCACCACCACCTGGGTGCGCTCGCCGAAGACGAACTCCTCGATCTCCAGGAAGCCCCACAGATCGCTCTGGTAGATCTGCTTGGCATACATCTCGTACACCTGGCCCTGGTTGAGGAAGACCACCTTGTAGATCGGGTTCTCGCGCTTGCTCATGAACGAAGGACGACAGCTTTGCAAAAAGGGCACGCAGCATAGCACAGACAGCCGCCGCGCATGGCCGCCGCTGGTAGACACCGGCTTCGAGGCATATAATGCGCGGTCATTTTTTAACCAGCTCAAGACTGATTCCATGGCCAAGAAGCTTTTTATCCAGACCCACGGTTGCCAGATGAACGAGTACGACAGCTCGCGCATGGCCGATCTGCTGGGTGAACACCAGGCCATGGAAATCACCGAGAAGGCCGAAGAAGCCGACGTCATCCTGCTCAACACCTGCTCCATCCGCGAGAAGGCACAGGAGAAGGTGTTCTCCGAGCTGGGCGCCTGGCGCGTCCTCAAGCAGCAGAACCCGAACCTTGTTATCGGCGTCGGCGGCTGCGTGGCCAGCCAGGAAGGCGCGGCGATCCGCGAGCGAGCGCCCTACGTCGACGTAGTCTTCGGCCCGCAGACCCTGCATCGCCTGCCGGAAATGATCGACGCCGCCCGCACCACCCGCAAACCGCAGGTGGACGTGTCCTTCCCGGAGATCGAGAAGTTCGACCGCCTGCCCGAGCCCCGCGTCGACGGCCCCACCGCCTTCGTCTCGGTGATGGAGGGCTGCAGCAAGTACTGCACCTTCTGCGTGGTGCCCTACACCCGTGGCGAGGAAGTCAGCCGCCCGTTCGACGACGTACTGGCCGAGGTGATCCACCTCGCCGAGAACGGCGTGAAGGAAGTCACCCTGCTGGGACAGAACGTCAACGGCTATCGCGGCCCGACCCACGACGGGCGCATCGCCGACTTCGCCGAACTGATCCGCGTGGTCGCCGAGGTCGATGGCATCGAGCGCATCCGCTACACCACCTCGCACCCGCTGGAATTCTCCGACTCGCTGATCGCCGCCCACGCCGAAGTGCCGCAACTGGTGAAGTTCGTCCACCTGCCGGTGCAGGCCGGTTCCGACCGCATCCTCGCGGCCATGAAGCGCAACCACACCGCGCTGGAATACAAGTCGCGCATCCGCAAGCTGAAAGCCGCGGTGCCGGACATCTGCATCAGCTCGGATTTCATCGTCGGCTTCCCCGGCGAAACCGAGAAGGATTTCGAGCAGACCCTGAAGCTGGTGGAAGACGTCGGCTTCGACTTCTCCTTCTCCTTCATCTACAGCTCGCGCCCGGGCACCCCCGCCGCCGACCTGGTCGACGACACGCCGGACGAAGTGAAGAAGCAGCGCCTGCTGATCCTCAACAGCCGCCTCAACCAGCAGGGCTTCGAGATCAGCCGACGGATGGTCGGCACCGTCCAGCGCATCCTCGTCACCGACTATGCCAAGCGCGACCCCGGCCAGCTGCAGGGACGCACCGAGAACAACCGCGTAGTCAATTTCCGCTGCGACAATCCGCGCCTGATCGGCCAGTTCGTCGACGTGGAAATCTACGAGGCGCTGCCCAACTCCCTGCGCGCGACTCTCGTGGAAGCGCACTCCTGACAGTGGAAGCACGTCACTGACAACCGACCGTTGAATCTCCCGATGGCGACTGAACTTTCGTACTCAGTCGCCTGGGGTTATCCTTCGACCATCTTCCTTTGCAGCACGGCGACCTAGACAGCCCTTGAACGCCCCCCTGGATATCCATCGTTTCATGCTCGAGCCCTTCGAGGCCCGCAGCTTCGCCAACCTGTGCGGCCAGTTCGACGAACACCTGCACCAGATCGAGAAGCGCCTCGGCATCGAGATCCGCAATCGCGGCAACCAGTTCGAACTGGTCGGTGAGCCCGAGCGCACCCAAGCCGCCGAAAACCTCCTGCAGCGCCTCTACCGGGAAGTGCAGAACGGCACCGAGCTGACGCCAGACATGGTCCACCTGTTCCTGCAGGAATCCGGCCTGGAAGAGCTGGCCACCGAGCCCGCCGCCCCGCTGGTGACGCTCAAGACACGCAAGGCGCACATCCGCCCGCGCGGTGCGAACCAGCAGCGCTACGTGAAGGCCATCCTCGACCACGACATCAACTTCGGCATCGGCCCGGCCGGTACCGGCAAGACCTACCTCGCCGTGGCCTGCGCCGTGGACGCCCTGGAGCGCGAGCAGATCCGCCGCATCCTGCTGGTGCGCCCGGCGGTCGAGGCCGGCGAGAAGCTCGGTTTCCTGCCCGGCGACCTGTCGCAGAAGATCGACCCTTACCTGCGCCCGCTGTACGACGCGCTGTACGAGATGCTCGGCTTCGAGACCGTCGCCAAGCTGATCGAGCGCCAGGTGATCGAAGTCGCGCCGCTGGCCTACATGCGCGGCCGGACGCTGAACAACAGCTTCATCATCCTCGACGAAAGCCAGAACACCACGATGGAACAGATGAAGATGTTCCTCACCCGCATCGGCTTCGGCTCCACCGCGGTGATCACCGGCGACGTCACCCAGGTCGACCTGCCCAAAGGCACGCGCTCGGGCTTGAAGCACGTGATGGAAGTGCTGCGCGACGTCCCCGGCATCAGCTTCACCCACTTCAAGTCCAAGGACGTGGTGCGCCACCCGCTGGTGCAGCGCATCGTCGATGCCTACGACGCCTACGAGAACCGCCTCACCGGTGGGGAAAGCCAGGGCAACAAGCATGCTTGAACTCGACCTGCAGGTCGCCTCGCAAGCGCCTGGCCTGCCGAGCGAAGCGCAGTTCCGGCTCTGGTGCGAACTGGCCCTGCGCCAGCGCACCAATGATTCGGAACTCACCATCCGCCTGGTGGACGAAGGCGAAGGGCGCGAACTGAACAAGACCTGGCGACACAAGGACTACGCCACCAACGTACTGTCCTTCCCCGCCGACGTTCCCGACGAGCTGCTGGACATCCCGCTGCTCGGCGACCTGGTGATCTGCGCCCCCGTGGTCACCCGCGAGGCCGCCGAACAGGGCAAGTCCGCCGAGGCCCACTGGGCCCACCTCGTCATCCATGGCTGCCTCCACCTGCTCGGCTACGATCACATCGATGATGCCGAAGCCGAGGAAATGGAAGGCCTGGAACGGGAATTGCTGGCCGAACTGGGTCATCCTGACCCGTACGCGGCCGATGAAGAATAAAAGCCACCGAGCAAGGAAAAGATGAGCGAAGACCGATCGAGCAATGGGCACAAGTCATGGTTGGACAAGATCACCCAGGCTTTTGCCCATGAGCCGAGAAATCGCCAGGAGCTGCTTGAGCTGCTGCGCGAAGCCCACGACAACAAGCTGATCGACAGCGAAGCGTTGTCGATCGTCGAAGGCGCGATCCAGGTGGCGGACCTCCAGGTTCGCGACATCATGATCCCGCGCTCGCAGATGATCTCCATCAAGTCGACGCAGAAGCCGGCCGATTTCCTGCCCGCCATCATCGAAGCGGCGCATTCGCGCTATCCGGTGATCGGCGAGAGCCTGGACGACATCATGGGTGTCCTCCTGGCCAAGGACCTCCTGCCGCTGATCCTTCACGACCAGAACCACGCCTTCAACATCAAGGACCTGCTGCGCCCGGCCACCTTCGTGCCCGAGTCCAAGCGCCTGAACGTGTTGTTGCGCGAGTTCCGCGCCAACCGCAACCACATGGCCATCGTCATCGACGAATACGGCGGCGTAGCGGGGCTGGTGACCATCGAGGACGTGCTGGAACAGATCGTCGGCGACATCGAGGACGAGCACGACGTCGAGGAAGACAGCTACATCAAGCCGCTGCCCAGCGGTGACTTCATCGTCAAGGCGCTGACTCCGGTAGAGGCCTTCAACGATTTCTTCGGTGCGGAATTCTCCGACGAGGAATTCGACACCGTCGGCGGTGTGGTGATGAGCGCCTTCGGCCACCTGCCCAAGCGCAACGAGACCACCGAACTGGGCGGTTTCCGCTTCCGCGTTCTCAATGCGGACAGCCGCCGGCTGCACCTGCTGCGCCTGACCCCGCTGCAGGACTGACGCCAGCACCTGTAGGAGCGAGCTTGCTCGCGAACCAATCCCGCTGCGGGCACGTTCGCGAGCCAGCTCGCTCCTACAACTAACCCCGATCTTTCCTGCAACACCCTGCCGCAGTCAGCTCATGGCTTTTGGCTTTCATCCCCATAGCCTACCGTTCGTCTCTCCATTACTCTTGCGCATCGCTTAACCGCAACAAGGATTTCCGATGCGCTGGATCACCCGACCCGGCCTGCCAGGCCATCTGCTCGCCCTGGCCGCTGGCGCGCTCACCCCGCTGACCCTGGCCCCGTTCGGCTACTGGCCGCTGGCGGTGCTCTCGCTGGCCCTGTTCTACCTCGGCCTGCGCGGCACCACTCCCGGATCGGCGCTATGGCGCGGCTGGTGGTATGGCTTCGGCGCCTTCATCGCCGGCACCAGCTGGATCTACTTCAGCATCCACAACTTCGGCGGCGCCTCCGGCCCGCTCGCCGGCTTCCTCGTCGGCGGCTTCAGTGCCGGCGTGGCCTTCTTCTTCGCGCTGCCCGCCTGGGTCTGGGCGAAATTCTTCCGCCGCAACAACGCGCCGGTCAGCGACGCACTGGCCTTCGCCGCGTTGTGGGTGGTGCTGGAACTGTTCCGCAGCTGGTTCCTCACCGGCTTCCCCTGGCTCTACGCCGGCTACAGCCAGCTCGAAGGCCCGCTGGCCGGCCTCGCCCCGCTGGGCGGCGTGTGGCTGGTGTCGTTCGGCATCGCCCTGACCGGCGCGCTGCTCATCAATATCCCGGCCCTGACCCGGCGCCCCGCGCGCCTGGTCACCGGCCTGGTCCTGCTGATCGCTCCCTGGGCCGTGGGCCTGGGCTACAAGGGCCACGCCTGGACCACCCCGGCCGGCGCACCGCTGAAGGTCGCCGCTCTGCAGGGCAACATCGCCCAGGAAATGAAGTGGGACCCCAAGGCCATCACCCACCAGCTGGAGCTGTACCGCGACCTGACCTCCGAGCAGAACGGCGTCGACCTGATCGTCTGGCCGGAAACCGCCGTCCCGGTACTCAAGGACCAGGCCACCGGCTACCTGGAGATGATCAACGGCGTCGCCACCGCCAAGAAGGCCGCGCTCATCACCGGCGTGCCGGTGCGCGAGAAGACCGCCGAGGGCATTCGCTACTACAACGGCATCACCGTGGTCGGCGAAGGCAGCGGCAACTACCTCAAGCAGAAGCTGGTGCCCTTCGGTGAATACGTTCCGCTGCAGGACCTGCTGCGCGGCCTGATCGCCTTCTTCGACCTGCCCATGTCCGACTTCGCCCGCGGCCCGGCCGACCAGCCGCTGCTCAAGGCCAAGGGCTACAGCGTGGCGCCGTACATCTGCTACGAAGTGGTCTACCCGGAATTCGCCGCCGAGCTCGCCGCGCAGAGCCAGTTGCTGCTGACCATCAGCAACGATGCCTGGTTCGGCACCTCCATCGGCCCGCTGCAGCACCTGCAGATGGCGCAGATGCGCGCCCTCGAAGCCGGGCGCTGGATGGTGCGCGGCACCAACAACGGCGTCACCGCGCTGATCGACCCGTTCGGCAAGCTGGCGGTGCAGATTCCGCAGTTCCAGCAAGGCGTCCTGCGCGGTGAAGTGGTGCCGATGCAGGGCCTTACGCCGTACCTGCAGTGGCGCGTCTGGCCGCTGGCCATTCTCAGCGGCGTGCTGCTGGTCTGGGCGCTGGTGCGCCGCCGCACGCATCCGGAAGAGCGCCGGCTGTTCGGCTGACTCCCACGAAAAGGGCCTCATCGCGAGGCCCTTTTCATTATGAGAGCCGGGTTCGAGAGCAAGCTCGCTCCTACCAGAGCGGATCCCCGCCTGTAGGAGCGAGCTTGCTCGCGAACCGCATAGGGCCCATAGGGCGCATAACCCGGAACGGGTTATCCGCCGATTACCTCGCGGCGGATAACGCGGGCGCGTTATGCGCCCTACGATTTCATCCCAGCGAAAAGGGCCTCATCGCGAGGCCCTTTTCGTTATGAAAGTCGGGTTCGCGAGCAAGCTCGCTCCTACCAGCGCGGAGCCTCGCCTGTAGGAGCGAGCTCGCTCGCGAACCGCATCACGCCGCCCCTATCAGTAGAACAACCGATACCCCGCCAACCCGATCGCCTCGTTGAGCAACTGCCCGCTCTGCCAGATCGCCCGTCCTTCAGGCAGCCAGCCGCCCATGGGCACCACGTCGTCCGTGCCGATATAGCCCGAGGGTACGGGCACCACTTCCAGCCCGGCCTTCTCGAAGCTCCAGATCGAGCGCGGCATGTGAATGGCACTGGTGACCAGGACCACCCGCCTGATACCTGCCTCGCGCAGCATCTGCGCGCTGAACTGGGCATTCTCCCAGGTCGTGCGGCTACGGCCCTCTTCCCAGCGCACCGGCACGCCGTAATCGTCCAGCAGGCTCTGCGCCATGATCCGCGCCTCAGAGGGCGGCGTGCCGTAATGCAGGCCGCCGGAGGTCAGCACCGGCAGGCCGCTGGCCTTGGCCAGGCGCGCAGCATAGCGAATGCGCTCGCGGGCCATCAGGCCGGGCTGGTCCTCGTCCCAGGCACGATCCCCGCGCACCCGGCCGGCGCCCAGCACCACGATGGCGTCCGCACGCTGCGCCAGCCCTGCCCACTCCGCTTGCTTGAGCGGCTCCTGCTGCTCCAGCTGGCGCGCGCCCCACTCCACCGTCACCGGCAGGCTCATCACCAGCAGGCCGAGGAAACCGGAAAAGAAGCAGAACACCGACAAGCGCGGATAGCGCCGGCGCAGCACGAAGCCAAGCAGCAGCAACAGCAGGAGCAATCCCGGCGGCATGAAAATCTGTTTGAGGATGAAGCGGATCGGCATGGCGACTCCTTGTCGAGGCGCCAAGCCTAACGGATCGAGGAAGAATCAGCGTGCTTTCGCGTTGCGGAACAGCTGCGAACCGCAGGAGGTGCAGGGCAGCACGCCCTGGTTGCGGCTCCAGGCCACGGGCGAACCGCAAAGCGCGCATTGCAGCGATTGCGGGCGCGGCACCAGGCGCAGACGACTGGGAGCAGCAGGTGGGCGAACATGGCGCGGCGTACGCACCGGCGCACGCTCCAGCATGGCGAGCTCTTCCGCCGCGGCATGCCAGCCGCGCAGCCAGTTCACGTCCTGGTCCAGATAAGCCCTGATCAACTCCATCTCGGCACTGCTCAAACCGCGCAACTCCAGTTCCACTGGGCATTCGTCACGTAGTCGCTCAGCGGTATCGGCCTCATCCAGGGCCAGCGCGAGTCGTTGCAACAACCGTTCATACAGACCGGAACCCGAAGCACTTGCGCGATGCAGCTCAGCCATCAGTCACCTCAAGACAGGCGGAAACCTCCCGCCCTCAGGCAAAGCTTAGCGGGCCACCCCGCGTGACACCGAGCGCGCGACAAACGGCGCGGGCTACCGGCTCGGGTGGGGGTCATGTATGCTACGAGGCTTTCTGTAGCCGCCCGGCCCGTGTTTTCTCAGGGGCCGGTGAAGCGGAGGGCCACTCGACCTTCCCGGCCGCACACTTCTTTTCCGTACAGGTTCAAATCGCGCCATGCACGAGCAATACCAGCCTCTCGAGATCGAATCCCAGGCCCAGAACTTCTGGAACGAACACAACTCCTTCCGCGTCGACGAAGTCGCCGGCAAGGAGAAGTTCTACTGCCTGTCGATGTTCCCGTATCCGAGCGGCAAGCTACACATGGGGCACGTGCGCAACTACACCATCGGTGACGTGATCAGCCGCTACCACCGCATGCAGGGCAAGAATGTCCTGCAGCCGATGGGCTGGGACGCCTTCGGCATGCCGGCGGAAAACGCCGCGATGAAGAACAACGTGGCTCCCGCGGCCTGGACCTACGACAACATCGCCTACATGAAATCCCAGCTCAACAGCCTGGGCCTGGCGATCGACTGGACCCGCGAAGTCACCACCTGCAAGCCGGACTACTACCGCTGGGAGCAGTGGCTGTTCACCCGCCTGTTCGAGAAGGGCGTGATCTACCGCAAGAACGGCACCGTGAACTGGGACCCGGTCGACCAGACCGTGCTGGCCAACGAGCAGGTCATCGACGGCCGTGGCTGGCGTTCGGGCGCGCTGATCGAGAAGCGCGAAATCCCGATGTACTACTTCAAGATCACCGCCTACGCCGAAGAGCTGCTGTCCAGCCTCGACGACCTGCCGGGCTGGCCCGAACAGGTCAAGACCATGCAGCGCAACTGGATCGGCAAGTCCCGCGGCATGGAGATCGCCTTCCCCTATGACCAGGCTTCCATCGGCGAAGCCGGCCAGCTGAAGGTCTTCACCACCCGTCCGGACACCCTGATGGGCGCCACCTACGTTGCCGTGGCCGCCGAACACCCGCTGGCCACCCTGGCCGCCCAGCGCGATCCGTCGCTGCTGGCGTTCATCGACGAATGCAAGCGCGGCGGCGTCGCCGAAGCCGACATCGCCACCCAGGAGAAGAAAGGCGTCGCCACTTCCCTGTTCGTCGAGCATCCGCTGACCGGCGACAAACTGCCGGTCTGGATCGCCAACTACGTCCTGATGACCTACGGCGAAGGCGCCGTGATGGCCGTGCCGGGTCACGACGAGCGCGACTTCGAATTCGCCAACAAGTACGCCCTGCCGATCCAGCAGGTGATCGCCCAGGTCGGCGCCGACAACGACTTCGAGCCGACCGCCTGGAAAGAGTGGTACGGCCTCAAGGACGACAGCGTCGTCACCGTCAACTCCGGCAAGTACGACGGCCTCGGCTACCAGGCCGCGTTCGACGCCATCGGCGCCGACCTTGCCGCCAAGGGCCTCGGCCAGCAGCGCACCCAGTTCCGCCTGCGCGACTGGGGCATCAGCCGCCAGCGCTACTGGGGCTGCCCGATCCCGATCATCCACTGCGACGCCTGCGGCGACGTGCCGGTCCCGGCCGACCAGCTGCCGGTCGTCCTGCCCGAGGACGTGGTGCCGGACGGCGCTGGTTCGCCCCTGGCCAAACTGCCCTCGTTCTACGAGTGCAACTGCCCGAAATGCGGCCAGCCGGCCAAGCGCGAAACCGACACCATGGACACCTTCGTCGAGTCGTCCTGGTACTTCGCCCGCTACGCCTGCCCGCAGTTCGAAGACGGCATGCTGGACAAGAAGGCGGCCAACTACTGGCTGCCGGTCGACCAGTACATCGGTGGCATCGAGCACGCCATCCTCCACCTGCTCTACGCGCGCTTCTTCCACAAGCTGATGCGCGACGAAGGCCTGATCGACTCCGACGAGCCGTTCAAGAACCTGCTGACCCAGGGCATGGTGGTCGCCGAGACCTACTACCGCACCAATCCCAACGGCAGCAAGGACTGGTTCAACCCCGCCGACGTCGAAGTCGAGCGTGATGCCAAGGCCAAGGTCATCGGCGCGCGCCTGAAGAGCGACGGCCTGCCGGTGGAAATCGGCGGCACCGAGAAGATGTCCAAGTCCAAGAACAACGGCGTGGACCCGCAGGCGATGATCGATGCCTACGGCGCCGACACCTGCCGCCTGTTCATGATGTTCGCCTCGCCGCCGGACATGAGCTGCGAATGGTCCGACTCCGGCATCGAAGGCGCCAACCGCTTCCTGCGCCGCGTCTGGCGCCTGGCCCAGGCCCACGTCAACGCAGGCCCTGCCCGCGCGGTCGACAAGTCCGCGCTGGACGACGCGCAGAAGGCCATCCATCGCGCCATCCACCTGGCCATCCGCCAGGCCAGCCAGGACGTGGGCCAGCACCACAAGTTCAACACCGCCATCGCCGCCGTGATGACCCTGATGAACGTGCTGGAAAAGGCCCCGAGCGAATCCGCCACCGACCGCGCCCTGCTGCAGGAGGGTCTGGAGACCGTCACCCTGCTGCTCGCCCCGATCACCCCGCACATCTGCCACGTGGTCTGGCAGGAGCTGGGCAAGGACGGCGCCGTCATCGACGCCAGCTGGCCGCAGGTCGACGAAGCCGCCCTGGTTCAGGACAGCCTGCAACTGGTGGTACAGGTCAACGGCAAGCTGCGCGGCCACATCGAAATGCCCGCCAGCGCCAGCCGCGAGGACGTCGAAGCGGCCGCGCGCGCCAATGAGAACGTGCTGCGCTTCACCGACGGCCTGACCATCCGCAAGGTCATCGTGGTGCCCGGCAAGCTGGTCAATATCGTCGCCAACTAAAAGCAACGCTGGAAAAGACCCATTCGCCCGTGGCACCTTCGCCACGGGCATACCGGATCAACAGGAGTGAGGGAAGCTTGATGAAACGTATCCTGACCAGCCTCGCGCTGATCGGCCTGACCGGCGTGCTGAGTGCCTGCGGTTTCCAACTGCGCGGCCTGGGCGATACGAACTTTGCGCTCAAGGAAATCGATGTGAGCGCGCGCAACGCCTATGGCGAAACCGTCACCCAGCTCAAGCAGGTGCTTGAAGGCAGCGGCGTGAAAGTCATCTCGCGTGCGCCGTACCACCTGATCCTCGCCCGCGAAGACGTGACCCAGCGCAGCGTCAGCTACACCAGCTCGGCGCGCAGCGCGGAGAACGAACTGACCAACACCCTGAGCTACGAGATCCGTGGCACCGACAACCTGCTGCTGCTCGCCAACCAGGTGCAGGTGCGCAAGGTCTACGTGCAGGACGAGAACAACCTGATCGGTTCCGACCAGGAAGCCCAGCAGATCCGTGCCGAAATGCGCCGCGACCTGGTCCAGCAGATGGTTACCCGCCTGCAGCTGATCACCCCGGCCCAGCTCGACGACCTGCAAGCCAAGGCGCAAGCCAAGGCCAAGGCCGAAGCGGATGCGCTGAAAGCCGCGGACGAGGCTGCCCGGTCTCAGCCGCAGCAGTCGCCGATCGAACTCCCGAAAGCGCAGTAAGCGACAAGGGGCCGGCCAAACCGGCCCCTTTCTCATCATGAAGCTCAATCCCGGACAACTCGCCAAGCACCTGCAAGGCAACCTCGCGCCCGTCTACGTGGTCAGCGGGGACGAACCGTTGCTCTGCCAGGAAGCCTGCGACGCCATCCGCGCCGCCTGCCGCCTGCGTGATTTTGGCGAGCGCCAGGTGTTCAACGCCGAAGCCAACTTCGACTGGGGCCAGCTGCTCGAAGCCGGCGCCAGCCTCTCGCTGTTCGCCGAAAAGCGCCTCATCGAGCTACGCCTGCCGTCCGGCAAGCCCGGCGACAAGGGCGCGGCGATCCTCCAGGAATACCTGCAGCGCCCGCCGGAAGACACCGTCCTGCTGGTCAGCCTGCCCAAGCTCGACGGCAGCACGCAGAAGACCAAATGGGCCAAGGCCCTGATCGACGGCGACGTCGCGCAGTTCATCCAGATCTGGCCCATCGACGCGCACCAGCTGCCGCAGTGGATTCGCCAGCGCCTGTCCCAGGCCGGCCTGGCCGCCAGCCAGGAAGCGGTGGACCTGATCGCCGCGCGCGTCGAAGGCAACCTGCTGGCCGCCGCCCAGGAAATCGAGAAACTCAAGCTGCTCGCCGATGGCCAGCAGATCGACGCCGATACCGTGCAGGCCGCGGTCGCGGACAGCGCGCGATTCGACGTCTTCGGCCTGATCGACGCGGCGCTCAACGGTGAAGCCGCCCACTGCCTGCGCATGCTCGAAGGCCTGCGCGGCGAAGGCGTGGAGCCGCCGGTGATCCTCTGGGCCCTGGCCCGGGAAGTCCGCGTGCTCGCCAGCCTCGCCCAGCAGTTCAGCCAGGGCGTACCGCTGGACAAGGCCTTCAGCCAGTGCCGCCCGCCCATCTGGGACAAGCGCCGCCCGCTGATGAGCAAGGCCCTGCAGCGGCACACCGCGCAGCGCTGGAACCAGATGCTGCAGGACGCCCAACTGATCGACGCACAGATCAAGGGCCAGGCCGCCGGCAACGTCTGGAACAGCCTCGCCCGCCTCGCCCTGCTGGTCGCCGGCCAGCGCATCAGCCTGCCTTCTGCCTGACTGCCCGCCGATACCTTAGTAGGGCGCATAACCTGGAACAGGTTATCCGCCGCTGTCGGCGTATAACGCTGGCGCGTTATACGCCCTACGCCATTCAGCGGCCCGCTGCGTCTACGCCCTGAAGCACATTGCGTGCACTTCCTCGCGCCTCGGCCGGCCGGTCCAGTGCCAACTCGTAGAGCTGCCGCGCCTCGCTGACCAGCGGCGAGAGCGCCGAAGCCAGCCGCGACGTCGCGCGGATCAGGCCCGGATCGGAATCGTCCTCCAGCAGGCACAGCAGGTCTTCCACCGCCGTCAGCCGCCGCAGCGCAGCGTCACGCAGTTGCTCGACCGAAGCCAGGGCATTGATGAACATCACGTCCTCGTAGGGCCGCGACTCCAGCGGGACGGGCAGGAATTCAGTCATGGCGCACCTCCGGCAGAGGTGCGGCGGGCAAACGAAACCGTGGGCGGGGCGCGCGAGTAAAAGGGGGATAGTGCATGCAATAACACTCCTTATTCAGCGAAGAGCCGCCTCACTAACTCACTGCGACGCAAGTTAGGGAGGCGGGACCGTGCGGAGGTCGCAGTACCGGCGAACAGGAGCCAAAAACCGGCCAGGCGTGAGCCTGCACCGCACGGCCCACCATAGATGCATCTCGTATCAGACGGGAGGATGTCTGACTTGAGGGCAAAGGCGTTACGTGCGCACCTGTTGTCGATACCGGGCTGCGACACCCGTCCACGGGATTGACCGTGGCAGACGGAATCTAGCGAGCGCGCACGTAGGCCCTCAAGGCTAAAAGAAGGTAGGAGAATTCACTGATCTGAAGGCTCAAATCCGGACCTTTCCGCTCGAAGCGTGGCCTGTTTCACCACCCAGGAAATCCCCTAGGCTGCCTCTGAAATCCACCCGTAGGGCGCATAACCCGGGACGGGTTATCCGCCGACAGACCCGACGGCGGATAACGCTCTCCCCCCAACCTGCTCAACGTAGGATGGCGTGGAGCGCAGCGATACCCATCACTCGCCCCCGATTCGCGAGCAAGCTCGCTCCTACAAAAAACCGGAGTTCCCGGCAACCGTAGGAGCGAGCTTGCTCGCGAACCGCACGGCACCACGCACTCGTCAGCTCACTCCCACTCCCGCACCTGGCGCACCTCCACACACCCCAGCCGTCCCGGCGGAATCTTCGCCGCTATGCGCTCCGCCTCCTCCATGCTCTGCGCCTCGATCAGGTAGAAACCGCCCAACTGCTCCCGCGTCTCGGCGAACGGCCCGTCAGTGACGGCGAGCTTTTCGCCCTGTCCGCGCAAGGTGCGCCCGGTCGGCGTCGGCAGCAGAGCATTGGCTGCAATGTAGTTGCCACTGCGGCGCAGTTGCTCGCTGTAGGTCATACACTCGTCGACGATGCCGCGCAGCTCGGCCTCGGGCAGCTCCGCCGCCTTGCGCTCGTCGAAGTAGATCATGCAGAGAAACTTCATCGTCCTATCCTCGTTCTTGTCCATGGTGTAGGAAAGCTCCGTCGTCCCAGCGTAGCCCCGAACGGCAATTCACCGCCTTGGCCCGGCCGCCGGCAGACCAGCGGCATTGGACAAGCGTGCCAGATAGGCGGAAGATTCGCGCGCCGACACTGGGTCGGCGCCCGAGAGACAAGCCAGACGAGGAAACGCAGATGGCGAAGAAATCCAAACGGCCGAACAAGGCCAAAACCCTGGTCGCACAGCCACTGTTCCGCAGCCGCCAGGAGCAACCGCTCAAAGGCAAAGGCAGCTACCGCCGCGAAGCCTCCCGAAATTGGGAGGCTTCTTCGCTTCTGGCGGCCTGAAACGTCAGAAAACCTGAACCACCCCCGCCCTTCCGCTTTCAACCGGACAGCCAAGCCATGGAGGTCCACACATGAAAGCGCCCCTGATCCTCGCCATCCTAGCCCTCCCCTTCAGCCTCTCCGCCCACGCGTTCTGCTCCGACCAGGAAGCCGAAGCCAAGGGCAAGCAAGTCGCCGCCAAGGTCACCGAAGTCACCCGCAGCGATCCCCAGCGCGCGCAGAAGCTCAATGAAAAACTCGCGGAAATGAAGAAGTCCCGTTCCAGCGAGCAGCGCCCGGACGACTGCGCCGCCTACGACGACATGCTCAAGGAGCTGAACCAGAGCGCGCCCAAGGTCGACCAGGAAACCGGGACCCAGCCCAAGCAATAAATCTCGCCAGGGTGGCTTTTGCTCTCGTAGGAGCGGAGCTTCTCCGCGATCACCGCGAGAGCGGTGCAATTCTCGACATACCCGCCTGCCGGCCGGATTCGCGGATAAGATCCGCTCCTACGAAATGGCCCTGTGATCGGGCCTGCCCTCACCCTAGCCCTCTCCCAGGGGGAGAGGGGACCGTTCGGTGCAGGATGGAACGTTGGTGTCAGCCGGCACGATCAGCCCCTCTCCCTGAGGGAGAGGGCTGGGGTGAGGGGGATGGCCAAGACACGGATTTATCCGGAACAAGACAGTTGCTCCTACGACTGCGCCTACGCCACCGTTCGACGGGTGCCTCGCTGCCTCGGGAATTTTCGTCCGCCCGCGCCATCGAATCTGCAGACCCGCCGCTTCTGCCCGACGCAGACGCGTCACAGTGGCCATGCTAAGGTGGCCGCTCGCCTGCCAATCCCCGAGGAGAGCAATGCGCAAGCCTGTTTCACCTGTCGTCGGCCAACGCTGCCTGCTCGTCGCCGCCCTGTCCCTCGCCAGCTTCGGCCTGCTGACCTCCTGCACCGAGCCACCGCCCAAGGGCAGCGCGGCGGAACATGCACAACCCACGCAGAGCTTCGCCCAGTGGCGCGACGGCTTCCGCGTGCAGGCACTCGCCGCCGGCATCAGCGCGCAGACCTTCGACAAGGCCTTCGAAGGTATCGAGCCGGATGAGTCGGTCGTCACCGCCGACCGCAGCCAACCCGAATTCACCCGCCCCGTCTGGCAGTACCTGGAAACCGCCGTGTCTCCCGCGCGAGTGCGCAACGGCCAGGATCGCGCCCTGGAAAATGCCGAGGTCCTGCAACGCATCGACGGCACCTACGGAGTCGAGCGCGAGGCCGTGGTGGCAATCTGGGGCATGGAAAGCAATTTCGGCCAGCAGATGGGCTCCAAGAACGTCATCCGCTCCCTCGCCACCCTGGCCTATGAAGGCCGCCGCCCGGACTTCGGCCGTGACCAGTTGATCAGCGCCTTGCAGATCATCCAGCACGGCGACGTGCCGGCCAGCAACATGGTTGGCTCCTGGGCCGGCGCCATGGGCCAGACCCAGTTCATCCCTACCACCTACAACCGCTACGCCGTGGACTTCGACGGCGACGGCCGGCGCGACATCTGGGGTTCATCCCCGGACGCACTGGCCTCCACCGCCAACTACCTGAAATCTTCCGGCTGGCAACACGGCCAGAGCTGGGGCTTCGAAGTGCGCCTGCCGCCGGGATTCGACTATGCCCAGGCCGACATGGAAATCCGCAAGCCAATGAGCGAATGGCTGCGCCAGGGCATCAAGGTCGCCAGCGGCAACCTGCCGAGCGACCCGCAAGCCAGCGTCTCGCTGCTGCTGCCCGCCGGCTACCGCGGCCCGGCGTTCCTGGTAACCGACAACTTCCGCGCCATCCTCAAGTACAACAACTCGACGTCCTACGCGCTCGCCGTGGGCCTGCTCGCGGATAGCTTCAAGGGCGGCGGACAACTGGCAGGAAGCTGGCCGGTGGGCGACACGCCACTTAGCCGCTCCGAGCGTGTCGAGTTACAGCAACTGCTGGCACAGCACGGTTACCAGCCGGGCACTGCGGACGGCATCATCGGCGGGAATACCCGCCGGGCCATCCGAGCCTACCAACAGTCCCTTGGCGAGCCCGCGGATGGATATCCGACTCTGGAGTTGCTCGCCCGATTGCGCAGCGCTTGATAAAAGCAACAGGCGCCATACGCGCCTGTTTCTCTGTGTCCATCTATTGAACGCTGCTGGTTCAGTTGTACGAAAGCGTGATGGTTCCAAAGGTCGAGACCTGGCCGGGCGTGACCGGTACTGTCTTCGCGTAATACTGAGCCGTATAGACCAGCTGGGCAGAAGTCCCGGTAAAGCTGCGCCCACTGTCGCTGGCCATATTGACCGGTGCTGTTCCATTCAGCACACGAATCTGGATATTACTCCCGCCGGAAACCGTGTTCTTCAGGGCACCGGTAGAGGCGTCCACGTTGACCATATTGTCCCATTTCACCGTTGTGGTTGCAGCGGTGCAGTCACTCAGGCTGATGGTGAAGTCCTTGTTCATCTGGGTATCCCCGGCGGCACCAAACTTTCTGGCCTCCGCCCGCCCCAGCGTGACGGTCATGCTGGCAGGAATGGCGCCACCATTGATCTTGCAGGTCGAGTTGATGAACGAGCCGCTGAAGTTTATCTGGGTATCGTACGCAAAGGCACTGGAACTGGCCGCTAGCCAAAGGAGCACCAAGATAGGGTTGTGCTTCATAATTGGTACCTCAATTTCGACTCGGTCGACCAGAGTTGTAGTTGGCCGCCACATAAATTCGGGAACTCTTCGAGGTATCATTGATAGAAGAGCGTCAACCCCATGGTTGCGTTCGCCGCCCCAGCTCCCACGGTCGTTCCCGTCTTGAAATAACGCGCTTTGAACGAGAGCGTATAACCGAGTGATCCAGAGCCTATAAGCTGCTGCGAGCCCATGGGTGAAGGAGTGGTGCCATCTGACTTGAGCAGCTGTACGCCCACACCCGTGGCGCCGCCTGTCACATTGACCACTGATTGAGCCTGGTTGGCGTACCCGGTGATCTGGTCTATTTGGTAGCGGATCGGAACCGTTTGTGGGCAATTGTTCAAAGAAACGCTGAAGCTGGACGGATTAGCGGTGTAGGGGTTGGAGCTGAGTTCGCTGACCTCATGTGTTCCCAGAGGCACGTTGGGAACAGACACTTGGCATCCGGACACAACGAAGTTAACTGAACCGCTCACAACCAAATAGAAAATGGTAGGCCCGCTCCCCAAGTATGCCTTCGCCAAAGGAATGTTTGCAGAGGAAATCAGGCCAGAGGCGATGGGGCCAGTTTTTATAAACTGCACTTTGAAATATGGAGTAGGCGAATCCCAAAGCGTCTGATTCGCGCCAGCCTTATTGTATACGCTTAAGCTGAATGGAATTGCGGCCCCGTTATCTCCACGAACCACCTTTACACCGACTCCAGAAACCCCTGTATTATATATACCTGACGAATACCCCGATACAGGCAAAGGGGTTGAATAATACCCGACATTAAAAGTATCTGATTGACCGCTATAGCAGACAAACTCATATCCCGTTTTATCCCCAGCGCTTGTATAGCTAGCTAAAACCGTGCCATTGGCCGCAGTAGGAGAAACAGAAACGTTTCCACTCAGTGTGATATTTGATGGTACGTTCCAACCTCCCAACATGGAACAAGCTGCATAACTGTTTATCGATACCATCAGCAAAAGCAACGAAACCGTCGAATTAAAAAATACTCGCAAAAAATTATTTAGAACCGAGGCCTTCAAAAACTTTTCAACCCTAACAACCGGACCTATATACGACACAATAAATTTAAACATCACTTACCTCAGCGCTGCGCAATCGCAGGCTTGTCCAGAACCGCACGACAAGTCGAGTCCACCTTGGTGAACGATTGGTCCTTATCACTCTTCACAGGGAGCTGATAATCGATCTGGCAACGCTGGCCGGAGCCCTCGCCCCACTTCACCATCAGCTCACCCTTGCTCTCCAGGCCGCGCAGGAAGATGCGGCCGCCCTGCCCCACCATGGACAGATTGTTGCCCTTGGCATCCAGCACCTCGGCGCCCAGGGGAATCACTTCGCCGTCGTCGCGCTTCACTGTCATCAGCACCGGTGCGCCGCTGACGGTGGGGTACTTGAGCATGACGATGGAGCCGTAGCGCGGCGCCACGCTTTGCGAGGTGACCTGTAGTTCAACGTCCTTGGACGTTCCCTTCGGATCGATCTCAACATCGTTCTGGCGGTAAGGCGTAAGGCCCCCCCACTACCGCATAGCCGTTGCTGGCGACCTTGGCGCCAACGTTCGAACTGATCGAAGCCCCTTCGGCCCCCTTGGCCTCGATGATGGCGAGCGTCTCGCCCTGGTTCTGGCTGAAGTTGATGCCGCCGGGGTGCGCCACGATGGAGCCGCGCGCGCCGAAACCGGCCTGCTTGTAGCCGTCGCCGCCGCTCAGGTTGGCGTTGTAGATGGCATGGGGCGAGTTGTAGGTGAGGTTGGCGCCACTGTTGTAGGTCTTGTCGCCGTCGCTCTTGTTACGCGAGCCAAACACGGCGTAGCTGACCTGGCGCTCCTCGCCGGTGGTCCCGCTGAGGGTGCTCTGAACGGTGTTGTTCTTGTCATCAGTCACGTTGACGTTGGTGGTCAACGACATCGAGCGGCCACTGTCCATGCCAATCGGCACGTTGACGCTGACCATGTAGGTATTCTCGTAATCCCCGCCACTGCTGTTGGACGGGCTACCATCCCGAACGCTGCTGGCGTTACTGGTTCGGGCGGCGCTCAGGCTGACGGAGCCCCAGTTGAAACCGGTGCTGTAGCCGGCCTGGTAGCTGGTATCGGTGCCGCTGCGGTTCCAGTAGTCCTGCTTGGAGCCACTGAAGTACAGCGAACTGCGCTCACCCACCGGCTGGTTGAGGCTGAGCTGGAAACGGTTGCGCTGACGGTCGAACTGGTATTTCTCGTTCAACCGACCCCAGACCTGGGCATAGTCCTGCAGGCTCAGGTAGTCCTCGCTGTTGAAGCGGTAGGCGGCGATGGTCATGTTGGTGGAGGTGGCCTCCAGCAACTTGCTGTAGGTGAGCCGGTAGCTCTGCCCACTCATGTCCGGCTTGATGCCATAGCGCTCGGTTGGCAGCGCCGTTGCGTGTGATTGGGTCACGTCGGCGGCCAGAGCCCCGAACGGAGTACTGAAGGCCAAACCACCCTGGGCCGCCTGGTAGGAGTTCGCCACGATGCCGCCGGTGTAGGCCGTCATGAGGTTGTTGAGGCCGTACTGGTAGGTGCCCTGGGCAAAGTTCGGCTCGCGGTCGAGCGTGTCGTCGCGATACTGGCCGCCAGTCAGGCTGAAGCGCGACACGCCTGGCCGCACCAACTGACTGATGGAGGCGTAGGGCACCAGGAAGGACTTCACGCGGCCGTCGGCCTCGGTGATTTCCACCGTCAGGTCACCGGCGTAGCCGGTGTTGAACAGATCGTTGATCTCGAACGGACCGGGAGCGACGGTGGTTTCGTAGATGACGTTCTCACCCTGCTTCACCCTTACCCGCGCGTTGGTGTCAGCGACACCACGAATGTCCGGCGCGAAGCCGCGCTGAGAGTCGGGCAGCATGCGGTCGTCGCTGGCCAACTGGACGCCGGCGAAAGGCACCGAGTCGAACAGGTCACTGGGGGTGTAGTACTGACCTGCCGTGAACTGGGACTTCAGGCTGGTGATGTCGCGCTGGGCATAGGTACTGAGTGACTGGTAGCCGCTCTGCGCCGGGCTGCCATCGGACTTGCTGTGGTTGTACGTGCCGTTGTAGCGCAGTCGCCAGTCGGCCATGTTCATGCCGGCGTTGATGCCGACATATTTCTGGGTGGAGTTGGTGCCGTTGCTGTCGGTGCGGTAGAGGTTGGTGTCGTAGTTCAGGAAACCAGCGGTCACGCCGCCATCCCACTGCGAGGGGTCGACATAGCCACGAACCTGGCGACCGGCATAAAGCTGCGGAATGGAGACCCGCGCGGTCAGTTCGGAGAGGTCGACATCGATCTTACCGTCTGGCACCACTGAGGCGAAGTCGATGCAATCACCAGTGATCAGCTTCTGTTTCTCCGGGGGCAGCTTGGTGACGTCGACCCCCAGTTCACCGAATTGCGAAGCCCTGACGCAGTAGTT
Source organism: Pseudomonas sp. Pseusp97 (assembly GCF_047304025.1). Classification (NCBI taxonomy): domain Bacteria; kingdom Pseudomonadati; phylum Pseudomonadota; class Gammaproteobacteria; order Pseudomonadales; family Pseudomonadaceae; genus Pseudomonas; species Pseudomonas sp. Pseusp97. Next base: position 26,738 of record NZ_JBGLYK010000052.1, read on the forward strand.
CGATGTCGCACTCTTGCCGCTGCCATTGGTCACTGCGCGGATGGGCATGCGGCCTATCCAGGACTCGTTGACATAGACATCCAGGCGATACTCGCCAGGCTCCACCGGTGCGCCATTCTCGAATCGGGAAACGTCGACGCCTGGACGGGTGCCACCGTTGTCGAAGAAGCTGGGGTTGAACGCGGCAAAAGCCTGCGAACCGGCCACCGGCGCTGCACCTTCCGCATCGGCCGCCTGGGAGGCGACCGCTCCGAACATCAGCAGGCTGCCGAAGAGCAGGCAGCCCCCCTTGGCCAGAGGCAGCGCTCCTCGGGATGCAACGGCGGCGGCCAGCGGCGAGCGCGGGAACAACCGCGTGAGGGAACCTTGCTTGATGTCCATGATCATTTCTCCGGTGGTTCGTCTTTTCTCGGACGAACAAATCCACTCCGCGCGGAAAGCCAAGCGGGCGGGAATCAGTCAGGTTGAATGCGGTCCGCCGGACGTTGCCGGCGGACCCTGAGCAAGAACGCTTAGAGGGTGCTTTCGTGCTGGTTCAACGCGCCGTAGTCAGTCACCCATTGGTAGTCGACCTTGGCGCCGGCTCCGGGCTGCGCGGTCAGGGTGCTCAAGGGGAAATCCACGCTGGCGCCCGGGGCAACCATCTTCACTTCATCCTTGCCGACGCTGTGGATCTTGCCGCCAGCGGTCAGTTGGATGCTGGCCAGGGAAACGTGGAATGCAGCGTTGTTACGGGCGCGAATGGCGTAACCATTGCCGGCCGGCACAACGGACCAGCTAAGGCTCTCCGCTGCCTGGTTCGGGTTGCCCGGCAGGCCGTCGGGACGGTAGAAGATCTTCAGCCGCGAGCGGACAGCGACCTGAAGGAAGTTGGCATCCTGATCCTTGGGCAAGGGCGGCACGTCCAGGATGTTCAACCAGAATACGGTTTCCTGCTTCTTGGAAGCGGCATCGTCGCCGGTGTAGACGAGGCGCAGCGACTGCCCCTTCCTGGCTTCGACACGGGTGATGGGCGGGGTGATCAGGAAGGGACCATCGGCCTTGTCGGCGGTCAGCTTCTCGTTACCCTTGTCGACCCACGCCTGCACCAGTGACGGCTGTTCACCGATATTGGTCATCTTGACGGTCACTTCCCGGTCTTTTGCGGGGTACACCACACGGGAACCCTGGATCACGATGCCGGCCTGGGCCAACCCTGACCAGAGGCTGGCCGCCGCGAGGAGTCCGGCGAACCACAGGGATTTAGAAGTCAGACTTGCCATTGCTCATACCTTTGAGGACCGGGAGAGGGTGAGGTGGAATGCATCCCTCCCCCGGGTGTAGCAACCAACAACCGGCGCCGGAAAGGCGCCCGGCAATCAGTAGGTCAGGGTCCAGTAGCCAACGGTCTTCAGCTGGCCCGCGGTGGCGGAACCGGCCTGGGAGTAGTACTGGGCCATGTACTTCAGGGTGGCGCTGCCATCGGCGGCCGGGGTGAAGCTGTAGCCGGCGTCGGTGTTGATGTTGATGGCGGCACCGGTCGGGTCGAGCAGGCGCACGGTGGCGTTGGTGCCCGCCACGGTGTTGGTCAGGGTGCCGGCGCTATCGACCTGGCCGGTGATCTCCCACTTGGCCTTGGTGGCGCTGACCGGGCAGTTGGTCAGGTTGAAGGTGAATGGGGTGTTGCCGGCCCAGCTGGCGGCGCCGGCCAGGGAGCTCTTGTTCACCTTGGGCAGGGTCACGTCGATGACGGTAGACCCCAGGTTGCCGTTTACCTCACAGGTCTGGTCCAGCACTTCACCGGAGAAGTTGACCTGCGCGTCATAGGCGAACGCGCCGAACGAAGCAGTGGAGACGATTGCAGCTACGAGCAGCTTTTTCATGTTGATCACTCAGCAGTGTGATCAGGGAGCCGGGGACCTGCACCTGATCGATTCGAGCCACATCACTGTCCCCGTGGCATCTCGCGCAGGCCTTGAAGAAAAGCGAGCGACTCGCAAAGTCTGCTGATTCGAAAGCGCCAGCGCTGTCAGGCGCAAACTCAAAGAGGACTCGGAAAGCTCCGATTGGCGGGCAAGAATTCCCACACGATAGGAGCGGCGCGACAGCGCTTCCTGCGCCAGACCATCAACCCGGGGTCATTTGCGGCGCTGAAAAAAGCAGAAAGGGGGGGGGGGCGCCCGCGGGGGGGGGGGGGGGGGGGGGGGCGGGGCGCGGGGGGGGGGGCCGGGCGGGGTGAGCGGGGGGGGGGGGGGGGGGGTGGGGG
>NZ_JBGLYK010000530.1:0-282 GCF_047304025.1 Pseudomonas sp. Pseusp97
GCTGGGCCTGGCGCTGACCCGCGGCTCGCTGCGGCGCTTCCCCGGCCAGCCGGACTGGTCGCGCCTGCGCGCCTGGGCCAGCTGGCGGCCGCTGCTGATGGTCAACCGTGACATCTTCATCCGCAGCCTGGCGCTGCAGGGTGTGTTCTTCCTGCTCACGGTCCAGGGCACGCGCCTGGGCGACGCCACGGTGGCGGCCAACGCGCTGCTGCTCAACGGCCTGATGGTCACCGCCTACGCGCTCGACGGCCTGGCCCACGCCGTCGAGGCGCTCTGCGGCCA
>NZ_JBGLYK010000531.1:0-279 GCF_047304025.1 Pseudomonas sp. Pseusp97
GTTCGACCTGCTTCCAGGTGTTCGGCAGGGCGCTGCTGTCCTGAAGAGGCGCTGGATTGCTGAAGCCAGGCGCGTCGTCGACCTGCCAGTCGGCCCGCGTGAGGTGCAACAGCGCATCGGACTGCTGCGAGCCGACCGTTCCGGCCAGCAAGACACCAATGACGCCCAGCAATGCCATCGAAACGACGAGCACCACGTTGGCGAAGAAGGGCGCGGGACGGTAGGTCAAGGGGAGTTCGGATGGGCAGCGTTCAGAACCGACGCGAACGAGATGTAACC
>NZ_JBGLYK010000532.1:0-279 GCF_047304025.1 Pseudomonas sp. Pseusp97
GCTTCTGGTGGAATCCGGACAAGTTCGTGGGCCCGGCGGGTCTGCTGCAGGCGTACCGTTTCATCGCGGACAGCCGTGACGAAGCCACCGGCGAGCGGCTCGACAATCTGGAAGACCCGTACCGCCTGTTCCGCTGCCACACGATCATGAACTGCGTCGACGTCTGCCCGAAAGGACTGAACCCGACCAAGGCGATCGGCAAGATCAAGGAATTGATGGTGCGTCGCGCTGTCTAGGATGAATAACCTCACGCTCACAATCGTTCGCTGCCTCAACGGG
>NZ_JBGLYK010000533.1:0-279 GCF_047304025.1 Pseudomonas sp. Pseusp97
GTACGGCACGATCAGTTGAGGCACAGTCGTGCCGCCTGTCACTTCAACGTCCATCCAGAACGGCAGGTCGTCGCCATAGTAGTCGGAGTCGTACAGAAAGCCGCCATATTCGGCGACCAGCCGATGCGTGTTGGGACTGTCGCGGCCCGTGTACCAGCCAAGCGGCCGCACACCCGTGACACGTTCGATGGCTTGCATGCCGAGCCGCATATGCTCGGCTTCCTTTTCCGGCGATACGTCCTGATAGTGAATCCAGCGATAGCCGTGACACGCGATCTC
>NZ_JBGLYK010000534.1:0-277 GCF_047304025.1 Pseudomonas sp. Pseusp97
GAGCGTTTGGCTGAGGCTTTCGTCTCAACCGAGGCGCGCATTCTACGCTAACCTCTCTTTCCGTCAAGCTTTATTTTTCGAAAATTTCTTTTCTACTCAATCGCTCGGCTTCGAAGAGCTTCAGCTCTCGTCAGCGGCAAGCACAAACTGTGTGCTTACACTAATAGGCAAAGCCCCGGACAGCGAAGCTGACCGGGGCTTTGGGATAGGAGCTTGACGATGACCTACTCTCACATGGAGAAACTCCACACTACCATCGGCGATGCGTCGTTTCACT
>NZ_JBGLYK010000535.1:0-277 GCF_047304025.1 Pseudomonas sp. Pseusp97
GAGCTTGCTCGCGAACCGCCCAGCGCTGGATTTGCGGGGAGTTCTGTTCGCGAGCAAGCTCGCTCCTACAGGTCAGATCATCGGGCGAATAACGCGCCAGCGTTATCCGCCGCGAGGTAATCGGCGGATAACCCCTTCCGGGTTATGCGCCCTACGATCTGTACAGGAGGCATGGCGTTGTGTAGGAGCGGGGGTGGAAGGGGCACCCCCCCCCCCCGGCGGTGCCGGGGGTTGGGTTGGGGGGCGAGCGGCGGGGGAACGTCGTGGGTGATGGGGG
>NZ_JBGLYK010000536.1:0-276 GCF_047304025.1 Pseudomonas sp. Pseusp97
GGATTGATTAACGCTATTTTCAAACGCCTGCATGGTCTCTTTATAGCTTGGAAACTTATACATCCCAGGCTTATCAAGACCAGACCCGTCACTACATTCCTCAGCTGTAACGCAACCGCCCTCGCCCTGACCAGAGCCAGTGCCATTACCACCACCAGAGCCTCCGCCAGTGCCTGTGCCATTCGTAGCAGAGCAAGTGCCACACCCGTTACCAGAACAGGTACTGCTGCTAGAAATCATCGTGCCGGTGCCGTCCTTTTTGGTGGTCGTCGTGGT
>NZ_JBGLYK010000537.1:0-276 GCF_047304025.1 Pseudomonas sp. Pseusp97
GATCCCGATCATCTCGAACGTGATCATTGCGGCAAAAATGCGCGTCATGAATCCCAGGGCGATACACAACGCGCCGCCCGACTCCAGGAAGGTCACGAAATAGGCAAGCATTTCCGCTGCCGGAAGGTGAAGTCTGGAATCGATCAGCCGCATGGAACTCGCCAATGGATTGTCCATTGATCCATGTGAGTGGCCGAGCACCTTCGGGAGTCCGTGCGTGAGAAGGACAATGCCGAAACCAAGTCGCAATACGGCGTATGACACCGGATCAAAGAG
>NZ_JBGLYK010000538.1:0-271 GCF_047304025.1 Pseudomonas sp. Pseusp97
GCACCACACCTAGCAGCGTTCCCACCACCGTACCCGTGCCGCCCGTAATGCGGGCGCCGCCGAGAATGACTGCGGCGATCACGTCGAGTTCGGAGCCCACCAGATCGAACGGGTTCGCGAGGCGGTTGTTCGACACGTGCAGAATGCCCGCGATGCCCGCGAGCATGCCTGTATAACCGAATACGAACAGATGGATCGCGCGCAGGTTGTAGCCGAGCCGCTCGGCGATCGCGAGCGAGCCGCCCATCGCATAGACGGCGCGGCCCATCAT
>NZ_JBGLYK010000539.1:0-270 GCF_047304025.1 Pseudomonas sp. Pseusp97
CTCCAGCAGGCCGCGCGCCACTGGAACTCGCACGCCAGGTCGGTCAACCGCGAGTGGATGCGGCAGGCTGGCGATGCGGTCCGGGGCTGATTACTTCTTGTAGGCGGCGATGCCGTCCAGGACTTCCTTCTTGGCGGCGTCGATGCCTTCCCAGCCCAGCACCTTGACCCACTTGCCGGCTTCCAGGTCCTTGTAGTGCTCGAAGAAGTGGCTGATGGCCTTCAGGCGCATCGGGTTCACGTCGTCGACTGACTTCCAGTGGCTGTAGAT